>DATAQX010000331.1:0-5675 GCA_036264455.1 Silvibacterium sp.
AGAAGGTCATGACTGATTTTCATGAAGCCGTGGCGTCACACGATGGGGCCCGGCTATCCAACCTGTTCCTCCCCGATGGGAACCTGCTGAACGTACTAACAGACAACGCTTATGCGCATCTGAAGGGCAACACTCCGTCAGCTCCAAAGGTCAAAGTGAGCAGCTATCGAGACTTCGCCAAATTCGTTTCGACTACTACGAAGACCCTCGATCCGCGCCACACGAACGTTGTCATTCATACTGACGGGACCATTGCGACCGCCTACTTCGATTTTGTGTTTTTCATCGATGGCCAAGCAGAGAACCGGGGAAGCGAAACCTGGCAGCTTGTCAAGGGTGTGGACGGGTGGCGAATTGCGTCCATCGCCTACTCCTCGGAGCCCGCGGTCCATAAATAGCTACGGATAACTTCTTTATCATCCATTCCTCGGGAGCGCGTGAATGACTGATACAACCCGTCGCGAGTTCGTAGGCACCCTGCTGTTCGCCTCGATCCGAGGCATCCTGCCCGCTTCGACGCAAGGCACGAGTAGCGCGGAGTCTTTCACTACAGGCCTCGAAAGACGCGATTTCGAGCCGGTGCGGGACAGGATCCTCAAGGAGACTGCGGGTAGAGCAGCCACTGGGGTAGCTGTCGCTGTTACACACAGAGGACAGATCATCTGGGAAGAGGGCTTTGGATGGGCGAATCGCGAGGCGGCCGTAAAGGCGACCTCCCGTACGCCGTTCAACCTGGCGTCCATCACAAAACCCTTCACCGCTACGACGCTCATGACCCTAGTTGCAGAGGGCAAACTCGCCTTGGACGATCCGGCAAATAACTATCTTGCGAAAGGCAAGATCGTTGGCAGGAACGGGAATGCGGACGCAGCAACGGTTCGACGACTAGGGGCGCATGTGAGCGGACTGCCAGAGATGTTCGAAGAGTACGGTCGCAACGAAGCCAGTCTCGCCCCCAGTCCTGAGACGCTCCTCACAGAATATGGCGGCCTCGCGTACCCGCCCGGGTCTTGTTATGAATACAGCAACATTGGTTATGCTGCGCTGGGTGCCATCGCGTCGAACCTGACGGGAGTGGAGTTCGGAACTCTAATGACGCAGAGGGTCCTGACACCACTTGGCCTCGAGGACTGTTTCTTTGGCACCACTGTTACGCAGATTTCAACGGGTGCGGCGCGATACGATCCCTCTGGACACCTGATCCCGTACTACACAACATCGACGCCCGCGTCCGGAGATTTGTACGCCAGCGCTCACGACCTCGCGCGGTTTGCGATGTTTAACATGAAAAATCATGAACGAGCGCGAATTCTGGACGATGGTTGGATCGAAGAACTTCACAAGCCGGTTTTCGTTGGCCCTTCGGGCCTCGCAACCACATTCGGCTGGTTTACCGCACATCTGAAGTCCGGCGATCAAGTGATCTTCAAAAGCGGCGGCCAGCCAGGTGTTGCGACTGCTCTCTATATGGTCCCGTCGGAAAATCTTGCATGTCTGGTTTTGACCAACCGAACGGACGGGAGAGAACTATGTTCCAGCGTGTGCAACGAAATACTCTCCAGTTATTTACCCGAATGGCGTCAGCCAGAAGAGACGACTGGACCTTCTCCGTCGCTATTCGTAATCACACCCGGATTGAGCGGCCACTGGCAAGGAACCCTCGCAAACGGCGGTGCGAAGATGCAAGTACGGCTGAACATCGAATCCTCCGACTCGGCCGCGTTAGCACTCGATGACAAACCCGCGGAGAAAATCACCGAGATGCACTTAGATGGGGTAGCGTTCACAGGAATGTCGACAGGTTTGATCGACTCCCCAGATGCAAGACGCGCCAGTGCGAACACGCTGAAGCTCAAGCTGATTCCGCACAAAGGAATGCTGGTGGGCAGGATTCTCGCAACCGACTTCGAAACCGTGATGCTGCCCTATGTTCTCACGTTGAATCGAGCGCCCGCTTGAACACAGTCCGAAGAGAGATAACTCTTGGTTTTTCTGGCAGAGGAAATCGCTTTCCGCGCGAAACCCCATCGAATCAGCCCTAAACATATCAGCATCTCAACGGCGCGTTGCAAAGGAGTTCTCATGAATACCATTCTGATCACTGGATGCTCTTCTGGTTTTGGTCTCGAAACCGCCGAGTACTTTCTCGAGCGGAACTGGAATGTCATCGCCACCATGCGGACGCCATCCGAAGACAAACTGCCCAGCTCTGAACAACTGCGCGTGCTTGCCCTCGATGTTACGGATCAGAACAGCATTCGCCAGACCGTGGATGCCGCGGGGCCGATCGACGCCTTGGTCAACAACGCGGGAATTGGCGCGCTTAATGCTCTTGAAGGCACATCGATGGATATCATTCGCGAGGTCTTTGAGACGAACACCCTCGGCACGATTGCGATGACCCAAGCCGTGTTGCCACAGTTCCGACAACGCAAGGCCGGCGTTATCGTGAATATCACTTCGACAGTGACATTGCGGCCGCTCTCACTGCTCTCTGTCTACACCGCCAGTAAAGCCGCGGTCAACGCGTTCACTGAATCGCTGGCGCTGGAACTCGAACCATTCAAGGTGCGAGTGAAACTGGTGCTGCCGGGACGGTCCCCTGAGACACGCTTTGGTGAAAACGCGCGGCGTCGGATGCAAGGTGGCTTCCCCGAGGCGTACGCCGATCTGGCACAAAGAGTCTTAGCACGCTGGCAGCGGGAGTCTGCGGTCACGCGCTCACGGGACGTGGCAGAAGCGGTGTGGCGCGCAGTGAACGATTCATCGAGCCCCCTGCGAATCCCCGCCGGCGCTGACGCTGTGGCGTGGGCCGCCGAGCCACAGCATTGAAGAAAGCGTTTTGCACTTAGTAGATTGTCTCATCAAAAACGTAGGCAATGCCGGCCTTGAGTATTTAGATAATCCGGGCTGAACTGTGTTGAGTCGCTCACAGAGCTTGAAGGAGCCTCTGGGATGGGCTTGGGATATTCGGGCGAGAGCGACGGGACTCGAACCCGAGGTCTCTTGCGTAACAGGCAGGCCTTCCAACCAGCTGAACTATGGCCCCCGCATTACCGATTTCCAACCTTTACCGCAGCGTCATAGGAGGATGAATGGTAGACACCAAGACGATTATTGAGCAGGCGTATTCCGCATTCAACAAGCGGGACATCGACGGTGCATTAGCACTGATGACGGAAGACGTAAGCTGGCCCAAAGCTTCGGAGGGCGGCAGGATTATCGGAAAAGAAGAGATCCGTGCCTATTGGACTCGACAATGGGGTGAATTCGATGGCCATGTCGAACCGCTCGCAATGACCGAGGAAGACGGAGGCAAGACCCGCGTCAGGGTGCACCAACTCGTCAAGAACCTTCAAGGGAATGTTCTTTCGGACAGCGAGGTTTTCCACATATTCACCATGAGCGGTGGTCTTATCGCAGCCATGCACCTCGGGGATGAGGCCGATACAACTGGTCCGTCTGCCGCATTTGCACATCGATCCTAACTGGCCACCCACCGTGGGACGTGAGAGTAGGACATAACCTCGAGAGTTCTATTAGCGTTGTGGTCCTATCGATTTAGGATGGTTTGGGACCATTTGGGCTGGTTTCGACCGTACGATGGTCGTGTATTGGTCGTGCGACCCCAACGCTTTGATTCTGACTTCTATTCGATACCCATGGAAACGAACTGCTTGGCAAATATGCCAACTTTGGAGGCAACGGAGCCGCATCGCTTGCCTTAAAGCATCAGCTCCATCTTGGATGGTGTAGTGCTCGATGAGTGCATTGGCGGTGCGATCCATGGAGGTTGCGGCGGGTTTCAGTGCGACAGCATTTTGCGGATATCATGTGGCGGAGCATCAAATAGTCGTCTGTGTTCACTGTTGAACTGAGAGGCGCTCGCGTAGCCGACGACGGCGCTCGCACTGCCTGCGGTCATATGCGGATCGAGCATCAGCCTGCAGGCTTCCTGCAGACGAAGCAGCTTCTGGAATTGCACAGGACTTTGCCGGTTATCGTCCCGGAAAGTGGTCGGACTCATGACCAATCGTTGATTCTGACTTAAGCGATCTATATGTAACGCTCCCTACCCTGTGCACGAGCGAGCATATCCAACATGAGGCCTCATTCAAAGCAACCGACAAGGGCTTTGTCGTGCGCGATCATCATGGCGAACTCTGGCCACGCTTCCCTTTCGGAGAGAATTGTGTAGAAGTTCTCTTTAATCGAGGGTGCTCGTTCCACAGCGATCTTCCATTCTTCTTTGGAGAAGGGCTGCTTTCGGATGGACTCCCAGAAGCCTGTTCGCGCAAATAACTCACCGATTGTCTTGTGGTGGCTGCCGCCCTGCAGGCTGCTGACGAGGTAGGCAGCCGTCCCCGTCTGGAGACCGTGGAGCCGCGGCCTTGCCCCGATCATATCAAGCGCGTGAGAGATAAGGTGCTCACTGCCGCTGGCCGGCCGCGACGACCCAGCGATCTCCATGGCAATTCCGTTCAACATGAGGGCCGTAGCCAGAAGCTGAATTCCCCGTTCGTCCGGCACGGGATTTGCGATGAACTGAAAGACGCTGGCATCGGATATGAGCGCAGCCAGATCATTCACTGGAACTCCCCGCACGTGAAAGGCCAGCTTCCAGTCCGAGACGGCCGTGAACTTAGAAGATAAATCGCCAACTCCAGAATGCCAGAGGGACAATGGCGCCCGTTGACAGACGGCGAGATCGACTACGACCGCCTCGGGAAGACTGGTGGGTAAGGACCGGCGCTTGCCCTCCAACGTCAAACTCGCCTGAGGCGAGCAGAAACCGTCGTTGGAAAGAGAAGTCGGCACCGCAAAGTAGGGCAATCCGGCAAGGGAGGCGGTATGTTTTGCCACGTCGAGCGCCTTGCCGCCACCGACTCCGATTAATGCTTTGCACGAAGTAGGTACTGTGCTCAGCAAGCGCACCGCTTCTTCTACGCTCGCCTCCTTCACTTCATGGAACAGAGCCGAAGCTATGCCGTGATCTCGAAGGCTCTGTCGAGCCACGTCAAGGATTGATTGCAGCAGGCCTTTGCTGTGAAACAGAACGACGGGTGTCAGGCAGGAGCGCGCCAAGTACAGGCCCAGGCGCTCGAGTGCGCCGGGCTTCATTCGCACAAGCGAGGGCAGACTGATCTGAGCATTCTTCATGCCAGCTCCCTCACAATCTCACTCCATCGCGAGAATGGCCGAAATGCCTCGCCACGCTCCTGCAGCGCCTCGGCCAGGAAGCCCCGCGCGAATCGCAAATTCGGCCGAACGAGCAAGGCTGGCTCCAAGTCAGGTGGCCCATCGCCGGCAAATGCCACCGTCTCCGCGAGGCGGAGGGCGTGCCGAACTACGGCCGACTTATCTACTCCTACTGATGGCGAATGATATGGGGATGAGGGGTCGAACTTCTCCAATATGAGCCCGCGCCCGTTCTCCAGGCGTCCCGGGTTCGAGTACACAGGCGCGGTCACACCAGCCTGCCTGAGAACGCGCTCGACGTACCAGGAGGATCCAGCCGAAACTACCCAAAGTTCCCAACCGGCACGCTCCAGAAGCGCCGCTGACGCTCCCAACTCTGTATCCGCCTGGCTGGCTGCGAGCAGTTCTTCGAGCTGCTCTTCCTCCGTAGGTGCAAACGCGAAGTACGCCGCCATTGCCTCGAAATGAGTGATCCT
>DATAQX010000347.1:0-4294 GCA_036264455.1 Silvibacterium sp.
ACCCATTTGCCGATCGACTTCAGTTCCTCGGCGAACCCGGCCTGCTCTGCGGCATATTTCTCGGATGCCTGGCGCAATCGGGTGAGCTCTTCTTCGAGGCGCTTTAACTGCACCCCCTGATCCTGCACAGCGATGTTCACATCGCGCTGAATGGTCTGGATCTTGGCTACGCTCTGGCGTACTTCCTTCGAGAGGTCCGCATTCTGGACGGGGATAATTCCTATATCGAGCAGAGGCAAAAGGCGCGTGAGATAGGGCAGAAAAGGCTTGAGCTGGAGCAGGATTTTCCACATAGGGTTTTCCTTGGAATCCTTCGCTTCTTCAGCGGAGAGGATCTCCGCGGGCTTGTCGTCGGAGGCTAGCTCGATCAGGCGGTCTACATTGGGATGAGGTCTGTGTATGGTTTCCTGCGCTCGCTGCGACTTCGCCAGTTTTTCTTCTTTCATCGGAGCGGGCCTGCGACCAGATAGTCCTGAATGATAGAGCGCCTCTTTTACTATTTGCCACCGCTCGATTTCGCTGTTTCCTGTTTGGCGGCTTCAGCCTGCTGGCGCAGAGCATGCACGACTACGCGCAGCATCTCTTCCTCGGGAGCTGGCTTTCCCGTCCAGATCTCGAACTGACGGGCACCCTGATAGACGAACATTTCTACTCCTGTAACTACGGGAATGCCCTTCTCTCGGGCCATGCGGATGAGAGGCGTATCGATAGGGTTATAGACCAGATCGAAAACCAGCCGGGCGTTGATCTCTTTGGGCTCGAGCAGGCTGGCGGGCTTGACTCCGTGCATGCCGGAGGGCGTGGCGTTGATAATCACGTCGAAGTTTGTTTTCGTCAGTTGATCGCGCTTGAAGGTCTTGACCTTGGCCTGACGGGCCAGTTTTTGGGCGGTTTCGGGAGTGCGGTTGAGGACAAATACCTCCGCGCCCTTGTCCTTGAGCCCGAAGACAGCCGCGCGCGCCGCGCCTCCCGCGCCCATCACCAGGATCTTCGTGCCTTTCAACTGCAGGCGCCGCTCAAGCGGACGCACGATGGCGGCAACGTCGGTGTTGAAGCCATAAAGCTTGCCCTCCTGGGAGCGGACAACGGTATTGCAGGCACCGACCTTCTCTGAGAGAGGATCGGTTTTCTCCAGATGATCGAGAATCTCTTCCTTGAGGGGCATGGTCACGGCCAGCCCGCTGATCGGAACCTCGCGCACCAGCGTCAGCAGGTCGCTGAGCCTGGTGGTCTGCAGGGCCAGGAAGACGCCGTTCACCGTCTCGCGCCGGAAAGCCGTGTTCATCATGAGCGGCGAGAGCGAGTGCTTGATGGGATTGCCGGCCACCCCGTAGACCTTGGTGGCCGCATCCAACTGGTCGATGCGGTAGGTCTCTTCGAGGGTGCGCACGGAAATTTGACCGGGTCCGGTTTCTTCGCCCACATTCGCCGCAGCGAATGTGAAGGCGCTACCCGCCCGCAACCCTAAAACGCGGCTGATGATTCCCTGATCGCCCATGCAGATGCCAACGACGTTGGCCAGATCGCGTGTCCGCTCGAGGAAGCGCATCATGGTGACGTTATCGGCCAGCGTTTTGGCGGTCGAGACGATTTTGATGAACTCGGGCTCGTAGGGCTGGATGCGCTCGAAGATTCCGTCCAGATCCTTGGTCGTCGCAAAGTCGTGGTAGCTGATAATCAGCGCCGCGCCGTGCGCCCGCAGTTTGTCCAGCTGGCCGCGCTTGAGAGCTTCGGCAGTCTGCAACTCGATGTCGACAAGATGGAAGCCGGAGGATGCCGCCTTTTCCAGAACTTCCAGTTCGGCCGCAATTGTGCCCTTGAACTTACCGCCCGTCGCAGCCCGACGGCAAGTTGCAACCGCCGTCACTTCGCTGCGTTCGCCCAGAAACTGCTTCAGCTTGGGAAGAGCGGTCAGCGGATTGGGCAGATAGTCGAGGCGGAATTCGAGGAATGTGTTCTCGCGCACCGCTACGGTGGCCTTCTCCACCAACTCTGCCGGGGTGGACCCGATGATCGCCACGCAGACTTTTCCGATCCGCGAGCGAATGAAATGGGGGGAAAGTGCCGTCACGATACGCTCCTTACTGACGGGCGCTTCGTTTCCATCTTTGTGAGTTGCTTTCATGGCGGCAATTGCGGCATCTTACCGGGTGCGGAATCAGGATGCAACATCTCCCGCGTGAATCCTTTTATCAAACTTCATTCCGGCTTGCTTAGGACTTCCGCGGTACCCTGCTATATGGACAAGAGGTGGCACTATGACCGACGCCCCGGCCCAACCGCCTGTGAGCATTTCGTCTGAGACTGAGGCTCCTCGCATTTGGCCTCATCCCTGGAATCCGGACGGATCGGGTTCCGTCTCTACTGCCAGCCTGGAAAGCTGGGTTCAGGCCGGGCTGGCCCGCCATCAGCAAGCCATCGACCGACTGCTGGCGATAGAAGGGGAACGTACACTCGAGAACACGCTCCGCTCGTATGACGACGCGGTGGCGGCGCTCTCGGCGGCCGGCTCGCAAACCGCCCTGCTCGACAGCGTGTACCCGGACAAGGCGATCCGCGACACCGCGCAGACGTTGACCCAGACCATCGCCCAGGCCGGAGTGGCTCTCGGACTGAACCGGCAGGTCTATGAGGCGCTCAA
This sequence comes from Silvibacterium sp., assembly GCA_036264455.1. Taxonomy (GTDB): domain Bacteria; phylum Acidobacteriota; class Terriglobia; order Terriglobales; family Acidobacteriaceae; genus Silvibacterium. The sequence goes on from DATAQX010000347.1 coordinate 2,642, forward strand.
CGAAATCGACCAGGAAAGCGCCGATGACGCCACCCGGCACTACATCCAGCGGACCTTGCTGCAGTATCGACTGGCCGGCGTCGATAAGGACGACGCGACCCGCGCCCGGATCAAGGAACTTCAGGACAAAGCGACCCTGCTCTCGCTTACCTTCAGCCGCAATGTTCAGGAGAATGTGAATACGGTCACGGTCGACGACCGGTCGGAACTGGAAGGGCTGCCGGAGGATTACCTGCAGGCTCACCAGCCGGATGCGCAAGGGAAGATCACGCTGACCACGGAGTTTCCGGATTATCAGCCGGTGATGACTTTTGCCCAGTCTGATGCATTGCGGCGGCGGATGTTTCTGGCGTACAACACGCGCGCGTATCCGAAGAACAAACAGATATTGCTGGACCTGCTGGCCATTCGCAAGGAGCTCGCGACGATTCTCGGGTTCGCGACCTGGGCTGACCTGGCCACCGCCGACCAGATGATGGAGTCGGCTGCGAATATGCGGGCATTTCTCGATGAGCTGGATGTTGCGTCAAGGGGCGGCGCGGAAAAGGAATACTCCATGATCCTGGAGTTTGCTCGCGGCGGGAAGGAGGGTCTGGAAGCAATCGACGCATCCAGCCGCGGCTATTGGCTGGAGCAGTACCGCCGCTCTGCCTTCGAGTTCAATTCGCAGTCAGTCCGCCCCTACTTCCCCTATGAGCGCGTGGAGCAGGGTGTGCTGGCGACCGCCGCGCGGCTTTTTCAGGTCGAGTTCCGGCGAGTGGAAGAGGCGCAGGCCTGGCACCCTGACGTGGTGACCTATGAGGTGTATGAGGAAGGTTCCGACAGCCGGCTGGATCGCGCCACCCTGATCGGGCGCTTCTATCTCGACATGCATCCGCGCGAGGGTAAGGACAAGTGGTTCTCTGCGCATCCGCTGATTCCAGGCATTTTCAATCACATAGAAGGGGAGTACTGCGATCCCCTGCAGATTCCCCAGGCGGCGCTGATCTGCAACTTCCCCGGCGGCAAGCCGGGAGAGCCAGGACTTCTGCAGCACTCCGATGTAGTGACCTACTTTCATGAGTTCGGGCACCTGATGCACGCGCTGCTGGGAGGCCATCAGCGATGGGCGGGATTGAGCGGCATCGCTACCGAAGGAGATTTCGTCGAAGTTCCGTCGCAGATGCTGGAGGAGTTCTTCCGCGATCCTCGGCTGCTGGCCACCTTCGCACATCACTACGAGACCGATGAGCCGATTCCGGCCGAGCTGGTGCTGCGCATGAACCGAGCGGGAGCCTTTGGCCGCGCTGACTGGGTGCGTACGCAGTTGTTCTATACCACTTATTCGCTGCTCACGCACACGCAGGACCCGGCCACGCTGGACCTCGACCAGCTCTTTCAGGAGCTTTACGCTCGCTTTCTGCCTTACACCTGGATCGACGGCAACCGTATGTATGCGAGCTTCACGCACCTCGTCGGTTACTCGTCGAACTACTACACCTACTTGTATGACAAGGTCATCGCGCTGGACTTCTACAGCCAGTTTTCGCACATCAATCCGCTCGACGATCCGACTTCGATGAAATATCGCCGCACGGTGCTCGAACCAGGCGGGTCGATCCCTGGGAAGCAGATCGTGCTGCACTTTCTCGGGCGCAACCAGTCGACCGATGC
>DATAQX010000367.1:0-3270 GCA_036264455.1 Silvibacterium sp.
TCCAGCCTCTTGCGCGCGCGGCGAAAGCGCATCAGGCCGGGAATGGGCAGGTGAAGATAGTCTTCAGCGCGAGGCAGCGCAATCAGAAAGTTGTAGAGCTTCATGATTGCGTTCACCTCGCGGTTGATGCTCAAGATGTCCGGCGTAACCTCCTGCGCAAACAAAGTGCGAGCGACCACTTCGAGAGACAGCCGCATCATTTCCGCCGACACATCGATCTCCGCTCCGGGCTGCCACGTCTCGCGCATCGCCGCGGCCCGCTCCACCATGATCGAACCGTAGGCCTGGATGCGCTGGCGATGAAACGCGGGCGCCGCGATACGCCGCTGCCGCCTGTGGCTTTCGCCATCGCTGGTGATCAGGCCTTCACCCAGCAGAATCTTCATGCGCTTCTGCGTGCGTTCCTTGATGAAGTTCTGCGGCTGCACGATAAGGATTTCGCGAATGAAGTCGGGCTCGTTCACCAGCACGATGTCGCTCGGCCCCACGCGATAATGCGCCATGCGGCCATAGGTCGTGGTCAGGTGTTCAAAGAGCAGGATAGGATTGCCGACGCGAAAGAAGCGGCGTGAGAGATAAAGCGGCAGGTTGAGCTTCAATCCCGGCGGAAATCGATAGCCATTGCGTTCTTCGACAATCCAGTTCGAGGCTTCAGTCATTATCATGCAGACAATTTGGGCAAGAGGTCAGACGCGGCTCTTCAGACGCGCTCTCACTACTTGTACGATGCGCTCGTGCACCTCCGGAATGCCCTGATCGCCATCGATGACCACCACGCGCAGAGGCTCACGCGCCGCTATCTCGCGATATTTGTCGAAGACCCGCCGATAGAAACGCTCATCCTCGCTCTCGAATCTGTTTTCATCGGTAGGATGTCCGGCGGCGCGCTTGTTGCGTCTGCGGGCGCGTTCCAGCGACCGGTCAAAATTCGGGAGCAGCAGCAAAGTCAGGTCCGGCTGCAGGCCGCTGCACATGGTCGTATGCAGTTGCAGAACAAGCTCGCTGCCCAGCTCGCGTCCCCCACCCTGGTAAGCCTCGGTCGAGTCGGTATAGCGGTCGCACAGCACGATCTTGCCCTGTGCCAGGGCGGGTTCAATGATCTCGGCAATAGCCTGTGCCCGGTCGGAGAACATCAGTCCCAGCTCAGCCCGGGCAGCAAGTTTCTCCGTGCGTGAATCCAGCAGCAGCGCGCGAATCTTGTCGCCGATCCGCGTCCCGCCCGGCTGCCGCGTCACGACCACATCCTCGCCCTCGGCTTCCAGCCAATCTGCCAGCTTGCGCAGCTGCGTCGACTTGCCCGATCCATCGAGCCCTTCAAAAGTGAGAAAAAAGCCCCGTGAAAGAACCGGACACATGGCCGGAGTGTAGCATTCGGAGAGCGCTGTTTGAGAGTGACCCTGCCCAATAACACCGTTCGCCTTGAACGAAACCGCGAACCGACGGTTACACTGGGGGGTCCAAAATTTGGGAGGTCATCCCTTTGAAACTTCGCTTTCTGCCCGCACTCCTGATTGCTGCCGCCCTCTCAGGTTCAGCGCAAACATCGCCTCCTATTCACGTAACAGTCGACGTCACCGATGCGCCGCGCAAAATCCTGCACGCTGTGCTTTCCATTCCCGTACAGCCCGGTCCTCTCACGCTCGTCTATCCCCAGTGGATTCCGGGCGAGCACGGCCCGACTGGTCCCGTCGATAACCTTGCCGGGCTGGTGATCCAGGCCAACGGGCAACAGATCCCCTGGCGGCGGGACGACGTGAATATGTTTGCCTTTCACGTGACGGTGCCCGATGGAGTGTCGTCGCTCGATGTGAAGCTGGACTTCCTCGCTACTTCTGCGGCTACAGGTTTCTCTGCCGGAGCCTCGACTACCGCCAGCCTCGCGATGGTCAGCTGGAACGAAGTGCTCGTCTATCCCGCCGGACATCCCGCCTCCGAAATCTCCGTTCAGGCCTCTGCCAAACTGCCAGCGGACTGGCAGTACGGAACGGCGCTCGTCAAAACTGGCGAAGCAAACGGAGCAGTTCAGTTCGAAACAGTTTCGCTCGAGCAGCTTGTCGACTCGCCGCTCCTTACCGGAAAATTCTTCAAAGAGTTTCCGCTCGCCCCGGAGATCACGCCTAAGCACTACCTGGATCTAGCTGCCGATGGCCCCGAGGATCTGCGTATCAAGCCCGAAGCTCTGGCTGCTTTCAGCAATCTGGTTCGCGAAACCGGAGCGCTCTTCGTGTCGCGCCACTATGCCAGCTACCACTTCCTCGTAACGTTAAGCGATCAGGTGGCGCACTTCGGCCTCGAACATCACCAGTCGAGCGACGACCGCGTTCCCGAGAAGACCTTTCTCGACGAAAATCTGGCCCTGCTCTCCTCCGATCTGTTGCCGCACGAGTTCACACATTCGTGGAACGGCAAATACCGGCGTCCCGCCGGCCTGGCCACCGGCAATTACGAAGATCCCATGAAGGGTGAGTTGTTGTGGGTCTATGAGGGACTCACGCAGTATCTCGGCACGGTGCTTGCCGCCCGCAGCGGCATTGAAAGCCCCGATGATTTCCGCGCCGCCCTGGCCGCAACCGCTGCCACGCTCGACCACCGTCCCGGCCGCACCTGGCGCGATCTGCAGGACACGGCGACCGCGGCGCAGATTTTGTATGACACAAGCCCGCAGTGGGATAACTGGCGTCGCAGCGTCGACTATTATCAGGAGGGCGAGCTGATCTGGCTCGACGCCGACACCACCATCCGCAAGCTCACCAAAGACAAGAAGAGCCTGAATGATTTCTGCGCGCTCTTTGAAGGAGTCGGCGGCAACACTGCTCCAAAGGTCGTTCCCTATACCTTTGAAGACGTCATCGCCGGTTTGAATAGTGTCGTTGCTTACGATTGGGCTGCCTTTTTCAAGGATCGTCTCTCTTCGAAATCGCCGCATGCGCCCCTGGGCGGCCTCGAAAATGGCGGCTACCGCATCGTCTACAACGATGTGCCCAGCGAGTTCATTCAGGCTCGCGAAACGGTCACCGGAGATGCGCAGGCCTGGTGGACGCTTGGCATCAACATAAGCAGCGATGGCCATATTGACGACGTGCTCGTGGGTTCCGTTTCCGATAAGGCCGGTCTCGGTCCGGGTATGCAGATCGTCGCCGTCAACGGACGCCAGTACACTGCCGCTCTGCTAAGCGATGCAATTACGGGCGCAAAGGGAACTAAGGATCCAATTGAATTTATTGTCGTCAATACCGGCTACTACAAAGTTGCGAAGCTCGATTACCACGA
>DATAQX010000390.1:0-14371 GCA_036264455.1 Silvibacterium sp.
CATTGCAAACTGACGGGGCCAAGCCTATGAAAGCAGGCTATGGAAAAGCAGGAAAGCGAAAGACGCTTTCCAACTTTCCCACAGCCACGACGACTACGAACTATAACTACTTATGGGATACGGATTCTGAGGGCAAGGTCAGGAACTTTGGCTATTTGCTCGCAGAGACTCCCTATCGGGAGAGGCACCAAAGCGCTAAATCCTAGGGGTTCGGGGGCAAAGCCCCCGCAGCCTGCGAAGACCCCAAAGCTTCCCTCTAAGTAGAGCGTCCTCTCATAATGGTGACTCCGGCTCGCCGCGCCCGAACCTTACAACCGCGGACCTAGGCTCATCGGTAACCGACTTGTTCGCCGGAAATAGATGCCGGCTGGCCGGACTTGCACAGCCGGTACTGAATGCGACGGTGGCCGCAACGGCGCCTGGCGAGAACATCAGCCCGATGGGCCGGAAACCCGGTCAGTAAGGGGTCGGCTCGCGATGCAGCGGTCAGAGCTATCATCACGGAGCAGATGCGAATCCCGCACGCTGGAGTGATCCTTTGAGCAGAGTCTTCCTTTCACGCGCATGGCTTCTCGTGTTCTGCTGCACGGCGGCGCTTCATGCGCAATTCCAGGCTTATGCTCCTGCAAGAGTCGACGTGCAGCTGCTCGAGAAGACGTTTGAAGCGCCTCCCGACGATGCGCGGGTCATGATGCGCTGGTGGTGGTTCGGGCCTGCCGTAACCCAGATTGAGCTGGAGCGCGAGCTCGAAGAGATGAAGCAAGGAGGATTCGGCGGATTCGAAATTCAGCCTGTTTATCCCCTGGAGCTGGACAATCCGCAAAGCGGATTCCGCAACCTGCCGTATCTCTCCGACGAGTTCCTCGACGATGTGCGCTTTGTCAATTCCGAGGCGCACCGGCTCGGGCTGCGCGCCAGCATTACGCTTTCCAGTGGCTGGCCTTATGGCGGACCTCACACGCCGGTTACCGAAGCCGCCGCGGCTCTGCGCCTGGTCCGGACGCCCATCCCGAAAGACGCCGGTTCAATCGCCGTGCCCACGCTCAGCAACGGCGAGAACCTCATCGCGGCGTTTCTCGCCGATGACCGTTGGGACAAACAGAAAAGCGGACTGGCTCCTGCAATCTTGCCGATGCCCACCGGCGAAAGCACGCGCATGCCGCTATCTGCCGCTGCCGGCGATGGTGCGCACACCGTGCTCTGGTTCATCTCGAGCCGCACCGGCCAGCAGGTGAAGCGGCCGGCGGTGGATGCCGACGGTTTTGTCCTCGATCACTTCTCACGGGAGGCGGTCGAAAGCCATCTCCACAATGTTGCGGATAAGCTGGCCGACGCCTTCGGCAACCAACCTCCGTATTCCGTCTTCAGCGACTCGCTCGAAGTCTATGGGGCAGACTGGACGCCGGGCTTTCTCGATGAATTCCGCCGTCGCCGCGGATATGACCTGTTGCCGCATCTGCCGCAGTTATTCACCGCCGCGCCCGATGACCAAGCTCTCGCCGTGCGCCACGACTGGGGCCGGACATTGACCGCGCTGATTGACGAGAATTATCTTCGGCCCATCACCGCCTGGGCCAGGGCACATCACACGCTGTTTCGTTCGCAGACCTACGGCGATCCCGCGGTCTCGCTCTCCAGCAATGCACTCGTTGATCTGCCTGAAGGCGAAGGCCCGCAGTGGCGTCAGTTCTCCTATACGCGCTGGGCGACCTCGGCCGCGCACGTGTACGGCTATCCGATCGTTTCGTCGGAGACGTGGACCTGGCTCCATTCTCCGGCCTTTCGCGCGACGCCGCTCGACATGAAAGCGGAAGCGGATCGCTTCTTCCTGCAGGGAATCAATCAGCTCTTTGGTCACGGCTGGCCGTATTCGCCCCCCGAGGCAGGCGAAGCCGGATGGCGCTTCTATGCGGCGGGCGTCTTCAACCGGCACAATCCCTGGTGGATTGTCATGCCCGACATCGCGCGCTACCTCCAGCGTGTGAGCTGGATTCTGCGGCAGGGCGAGCCGGCGAACGATATCGCCGTCTTTTTGCCCGAGGACGATGCCTGGGCGGCATTCGTTCCCGGCAAGGTCTCGCTCAGCGATATTCTGCCGCGGTGGATCACGCCCGCGCTCACCCAGGCCATAGAGGATGCCGGCTACAATTTCGATTACATCGACAGCTCCGCGATTGCTGCGCGCGGTATTCACTATCCGGTATTGATCCTGCCCGGCGTTGACCGTATCCCGCTCGACACGCTAGCCGCAATCCGCCAGTACTGTGAGCGCGGGGGCCACATCATCGCCCTGGGCCGCCTACCCGAGCATGCACCGGGGCTGCAGGATAAGGCCGCATCAGCGCAGATCGCCTCCGCCGTGCGCTCCCTATTTGAGGTCGCTGCGTTCAAGGACAAAGCGCAACTGGTCCCCGACGCCGCCCAGTTGGGACAGGCGCTTCGCGGGATGCTCACCCCGGATATGAGCCTCGCCAATTCAGCGCCCGCCGTCGGCTTCATTCATCTCAGGCTCGCAAATGCTGACATCTATTTCGTGGCGAACACCGCCAATCAGCCTGTCCACACAGAGGTGAGCTTTCGCGCCGGACACAAATCTGCTGAAAGTCTTGACGCCGACACGGGCAAGGCTCAGGCTGTGCGCATGAACGACGGCAAGCTGGAACTGAGTCTTGCGCCCTATGAATCGCGCATCTTCCTGCTGCACGACGGCCCGAGCGCTGCTGGCGCGACGGGCAGCGACGCTGGCGATGCCCGAGTCGTCGCCGATCTCAGCACCGGCTGGCGGGTGCGGTTTGATGTCTCCGGTGTTGAGCACAATATGAACGAGCTTATTTCCTGGACAGAATTTCCCGAGACGCGCTGGTACTCCGGCACGGCCACCTACACTCGCATGTTCGACCTTCCGTCCGGCCCACCCGCACATGCGCGGCTGCTTCTCAGCTTTGGAATTGGTAAGCCGATCCCCGAGCCTGCGTCCAATCCCGGCCATCCCGGCATGGAAGCGTTTTTCGATCCGCCTATTCGCGAAGTCGCCGTGATCTGGATCAACGGCAAACGGGCGGGATCGCTGTGGCATCCGCCCTACGAGCTGGACATTACCTCTTTGCTCAAGGCCGGGAGCAACGAGCTGAAGGTGCAGGTGGCGAATACGGCAATCAATCGTCTCGCCGGTGAATCCCAGCCCGATTATCGCCTGCTCTGGGCGCGGTATGGGCGGCGATTCGTGCCGCAGGACATGGACAATCTGCGGCCGCTGCCTTCCGGCCTGCTGGGCAGAATCGAAGTAATTCAAAAAAATGTGCCGTGAACCATGCGGCAGCGGCCCAGCACCGTCGAGTGAAGTCATCTCAGTTTGCGTGAGTTATACTTGCTGCCAAAAAATGAGAGACAGGTCGCAACTTAGCTGATGATGCTAACCCCGACTGATTAACTAATTCTTATGGAACATCAAAATAATTATTCTTGGCCTCAGACCAATTGTGCTATCAAAGAATAGGTTAGTTTTTGTAGGCAACTCTCGCATACTTTGAGTACATCCTTGCCTACCAGACCCTGTGAACTGAAGATCGAAGTGAGTCTACTGCGTCCAAATCGGCCAAATTTATCTCGGTTTTCCTTTGTTTTCTTCGGGCTGGCGTTGGCAGTATTCGCGTGGGGTCTTCAGTACAAGCTTTCGCTTTACGATCCGCCTCAGGCTGTATCCCATAATATCCCCACAGCGAAGATCCTCAGTAAGGACGAACAGGCCGTTCTCGCTGATGGTGTGAACATAGCGAATACGAAGATTCCCGCTGAACTGGTTCTCTCTCTTGGCGCTTTTTCTCTTTGCCTGTTCGCTTACGTTCCCCCAATAACCCGGACGGAGCGACGTACAGAGCAAGAGCAAGATCATGAGTGCTCATGGTCCATGAGTTGCTCCGCTAGCATGAACGCATTTTTCTTCCGCCCGCCACCCGCTTTGGTCTAGCTTCCCTCCCCTCAAAGAAATTTGGACATAGCCGGCATAGGCTCAGCTGGCGATGGCAGCATGACGCGCTTTCTTCCGGAAGCGGTCCATTCGTGCTGCGATCTCCACTGTAAAAATGGGTGATTTCAGAAAATGCGAAAGCGAACCTCTTTGATTCTGGCAGCAGGATTGATGCTGCCTGCCGCACTAGGCGTGGTAGCTTGTAACTCCAAAGCCAAGAGTTCAGAAGCGACCGCAGCGGAGATTCCTTCAGCGACAGTCGCCGCAGTGTCGCGAGGAGACATCACGCATACCCTGAATCTCGCCGGGCAGTTTCAGCCGTATCAAGTGGTTGACGTACACGCGAAGGTTTCAGGGTATATCCGACATATCTACGTCGATATCGGCGACAAAGTGCATCAAGGCCAGGTGCTTGCGGTACTAGAGGTGCCCGAATTAAATGCTCAGCTGAAGGGAACGGTGTCGGAACTGGCACGCAGCAAAGATGAAATCACACGGGAAGAGCATGAAGTTCTTCGCGCGCAGTCGGAACACTCGGCCCTCCATGCCAACTACACCCGTCTGAAGCAGGCATCCGAGGCCCAACCCGGCCTGATCGCGCAACAGGAATTGGATGATGCCCAATCGAAGGACATGGCGTCCGCGGCGCAGGTTGACGCGGCCAAGGCTGCGTTGGCCGCGGCGAAACAGCAGTCCGACGTAGCCGGCGCCGATAATGAACGTGTCGGCGCACTCGCCAGTTATACGAGGGTTACGGCACCGATTGACGGAGTGATCATCTGGCGCTATGCCGATACAGGCGCCTTGATCCAGGCCGGCACTTCTTCCGATACTCAATCTCTTCCTGTTGTAAAGCTCTCGCAGAGCAGTCTGCTTCGCCTGCGGCTGCCTGTTCCTGAGGACGCTGTCCAATATATCCGCGAAGGAGGAGAAGTAAATGTGCGAGTGGACGCCATCCACCGCGCGCTGGTAGGTAAAGTCGTTCGCTTTACCCGAGATGTCAGTCTTGCAACGCGCACGATGGAGACCGAAATCGATGTCGAGAACAAGGATCTGTCACTTACACCAGGTATGTACGCCAACACAACGCTTGAATTGGAGCGGCGCAATAACGTCTTGCTGATTCCCGTACAGGCGGTGATCAGGAACGGCAATCAGTCTTCTGTGCTCATTGTCGACAGCCAGAATAAGGTGCAGACCCGCAATATCACCCCGGGGTTGCAGGGAACGACGCTGGTCGAGGTGAAGAGCGGATTGCAGGAAGGCGACCGCGTCGTCATGGGGGGACAGTCGAACTATCAGGTGGGCGAATCCGTGAAGCCGGAGCTCGAACATTTGCCAACGGCCGACGTGAGTGCGGAGCAGTCCGGAGGCGAGCAGTAATGCCTAAGTTTGCTCTGAAATATCCGTACTTCATCATCATGGTGTGTTTGGTGATCGTGGTGGTAGGCGTGGTAAGCGTGGCGTCAATGCCGGTGGATTTATTCCCACAAATCGACATGCCGGTGGTGGTGGTAGCGACGTTCTATTCAGGCATGCCGCCTCAACAGATCGAAGCCGATATCACGGACACGTTCGAAAGATTCTTTACGCTTGGCAGCAATATCGATCACATTGAATCGCGATCACTGACAGGTGTCAGCTTGATCAAGATCTATTTCAAATCGGGAACTAATGCGAACGCGGCATTGAGTAATATCGCTAACTTGGCCATGGCCGATCTACGACGGCTGCCTCCAGGTACTCTGCCTCCAGTTGTGCTAGGCATGGATGCGTCGAGCCAGCCGGTCTGTCTGGTGACCTTGAAGGGTAAGGGACTCAATGAGACAGACCTCAAAGACCTGGCGCAATTCCAGGTGCGCAATCAGATAGCCAGCGTACCCGGAGCATCGGTACCCCAGCCATTTGGCGGGCGATATCGCCAGATCATGGTGTATGTCGATCCACTGAAGCTTGAGGCTCATAACCTCAGCCTGATGGACGTGGTCAGGTCTGTGAATGAATCGAACCTCATTCTGCCTGCTGGCGATGTCCGGATCGGTCCCAAGGACTACAACATCTACGCCAATAGTCAGGTTCCGACGCCCGAACAGATCAACGACCTTCCACTGAAATCAGTCGGCAATGCTTCGATCATGGTGGGAGACATAGGTAAAGCGCAAGACTCTGGAACGATTCAGACGAACATTGTTCGCATTGACGGACAGCGGTCGGTCTATGTGCCAGTACTGAAGCAGGGAGGGGACAGCAACACCATCACTATTGTGAATGGGATGAAGTCCGCGATCAAGGATCTAGTAGACGTTCCCTCCTCGCTCAAGACTGCCGTTGTATTCGATCAGTCTGTGTTCGTCAAATCCGCTCTCAAGAATCTTGCGAACGAAGGCGGGATCGGTCTGGTTCTTACCGCTCTGATGATCCTGCTGTTTCTGGGAAGCGTGCGAGCGACCTTCGCGGTTCTCTTATCGATCCCACTTTCTGCTTTGGCAGCTTTCATTTGCATCCGGATTGGCGGCGGATCGATCAACACGATGGTTCTGGCGGGCTTGGCGCTGGCCTTCTCTCGTTTGATCGATAACTCCGTCGTGGTGTTGGAAAATATCTTCCGGCATCTCGAAATGGGAGAATCGCCGGAAGCGGCAGCAGAGGCTGGAGGCAAGGAAGTGCAGTTGGCGGTGCTCGCCGCCACATTTACCACGGCGATCGTTTTCTTTCCAGTTTTGCTTCTCTACGGAGTAAGCCGGTATCTATTCACGGCGCTCGCTCTTTCGGTGGTATTTTCGCTGTTCGCTTCTTACATTGTGGCGATGACTGTTGTGCCATTGTATTGCGCACGGTTCATCAAGCCATCTGCGGCACATGCCTCGGAAGGGCAGGAGATTGCGGAGGAACAGCACACGGAGTTCCGCAGACCAAGTGTTTCTTTCATTTTTCAACGGATTGTTCGGGACTTCAATGATCGGTTCCAGAGAATGTTGGAGCAGTATGTGCTTGTCGTGAATCGCTCAATACTGCGTCCGGTAGCGACTACCCTAAGCATTCTCGGTATGGTTCTCCTAAGTTTCGCCCTATTCCCATTTCTCGGGAGATCGTATTTTCCGCGCACAGATCCTGGTCAATTTGTCATCAACATCAAATGCCCCAGCGGAACCCGAATTGAGCTTAGTAATCAATATATCGCTCAGGTCGAGCGCGAAATTCGGCAGGTAATTTCAGCGAAAGACCTGGACATGATCGTGTCGAACATCGGCATTACACCGGATCTTTCTGCGATATACACGAGCAATTCGTCGATGGACACGGCGTTCGTGCAGGTGAGTCTGAAAGAAGGGCACAAGCTGGGAAGTTACGAGTATATGCGGCGGGTTCGCCGGAAGTTGGCGGACGATATGCCCATGTTGTCAACCTATTTCCAGGCTGGCGGCCTCGTAGATTCAGTGATCAACCAGGGGCTACCAGCACCAATCGATATTCAGGTGAGTGGCAATGATCTGACCCAGTCCTTCGCAATCGCCAGTCAGATAGCGGCGAAGGCAAAGATGCTCAAGAACGTCAGCGACGTTCTCATTCCGCAAAACCTTCGCTATCCAGGCCTGGAGCTGAATATCGACCGTCAACGCGCCAGCCTGATTGGCCTGTCGCCGAAAGAGGTGGTGGACAACGTTATTACCGCCTTGACGTCGAACGGCATGATCGCGCCGAGCTATTGGATCGATCCGAATACAGGCAATAACTACATGCTTACCGTGCAGTACTTCGACAAGAAGATCGGCCACATGAGTATGGATGATTTCAAGCAGATTCCACTGCGGGCGATTAACCAGACCGACTACACACCCTTGCGATCCGTGGCGGATATCAAGGAAATCAACACTCCGACCGAAGTCGATCACTACAAGATTCGCCGCGTCATCGATGTCTACGTTATGCCATCGACGGAGGCCTTGCAGGGAGTGACCCGCGAAGTCAACGACGTGATCGACGGAATCAAAACGCCGAGCAATGTGCGGGTAACTGTACGCGGGAGCGTTGTGAGCATGAACGAGTCGTTCAAGAGATTTGCAATCGGGTTGGTGCTATCGATCTTGCTCGTCTATCTGATTTTGATGGCTCAATTCACTTCATTCGTCGACCCTTTCATCATCTTGATGGCCATTCCTCCGGGATTGTCCGGAGTACTGTTCATTTTGCTATTGACCCATAGCACGATGAACATTATGTCGCTGATGGGCGTGATCATGATGACTGGCATCGTGGTGTCCAACAGCATTTTGATCGTTGAATTTGCCGGGCACCTTCATGAGGGTGGTTTGCCTGTGGCCGAAGCCGTAGTGCAGTCCTGCAAGATTCGACTGCGTCCGATTCTGATGACATCGCTCGCCACGCTGCTGGGCATGATTCCGATGGCGCTTGGACTTGAAGTCGGCAGCGAGCAATATGCGCCTCTAGCTCGGGCCATCATTGGCGGCCTGGGTGTTTCGGTCATTGTGACTGTCTTCCTGGTGCCGGCTGTGTACTTGATCATTCACGGGAGACGCGAAGAGAAGAGCGTCGCTGGTAAAGAGGTCTGAAGAATGACTAAGAAAACAAGAGCACGAATACGCCACACCGCATGTATTGCTTTGCTGGCATCCACTGGTTCCAGCTTTTTGATTGCGCAGGCAACCTCGAAGTCGTCGTTGCCGGACGCTCCGACAGATCGTCTGATTTCTGAAGCCAATATGCAGCAGGTTGCTTCGGCAATGCCAAACGCGGTGGGTCAATCGCAGTCGGCTTCGACGAATGCTCAGTCCTCGAGTCAGCATCCGCGTCTGACGCGAACCGATGCGGAGCAGATGGCGATCAAGAACAATCCCCAAGTGAGCGTTGCACACCTGCTTGCTCTGGCTCAACACCAGGTTGTTCGGGAGACGAGAGCTGCTGAATTGCCGACCGCGACGGCCAGTATCACTGCTGTGTATGCGGAAAACGGAAGCCGGGTCTCCGCGGGCTCACTCACGGCTTCACGCCTCTTCGAGCATGCAGGAGCAGGTGGCGGATTTACACAACTAATCACGGATTTTGGAAGGACGAGGAACCTGGTCGCATCTTCGAAGCTCCAGGAGAAGGCGCAGGATGCGCACGCTCTGGCCACGACCGAAGACATCGTCCTCGCAACCGACGAGGCTTTTTATAACGCGCTGGAGGCACAGGCGTTGCTCAAGGTAGCACAACAGAACGTCGATACCCGGCAGACCACCGAATCCCAGGTCAGCTCGATGACGAAGAACAAGCTTAAGTCGACGCTTGATCTGAGCTTTGCCGACGTCAATCTCTCGCAGGCGAAATTGTTGTTGCTCGACGCGCAGAACAATGCCGAATCAACCATGGCAGTGCTGGATGCAGTGCTGGGGCTCGATCGACAGACGACATACGACCTTGTCGACGACAACGCCCCCTTACAGCCACCGCCACCAGATACTGAGCAGCTGACGCAGCTCGGCCTGCAGCGGCGACCTGATTTACAAGCGGCGAGCTATAACCAGCAAGCAGCTGTACGGTTTAGCCACGCGCAGCGCGATCAGATGTTTCCAATCATTAGTGCTGCAGGAACTGCAGGCAGCGTACCCATTCGACCGGCACAATACTATGTCACGAATTGGTGGGGTGCTATAGGCGTCAACATGAACATCCCCATCTTTAATGGATTTCTCTACACATCTCAGGCGAAGGAAGCATCTATTCGCGCCGAGGCAGCGAGCGAGCAGAGCCGCGATCTGCGAAACCAGATCGTTCGCGATATTCGGACATCCTGGCTGGCTGCGAACACAGCATACCAGCGTGTCTCCGTAACCGCCGAGCTGCTGAAGCAAGCGAACCTGGCACTCACTCTGGCCCAGACGCGCTATCAAATGGGACTCAGCTCCATCGTGGAGTTAAGCCAGGCGCAGTTCCAGCAGACCGACGCCGCCATCGGAAATACAAACGCTCAATACCAATACCGCCTTGCTTTGGCGACGCTCAACTATCAGATCGGAGCAACTCCATGATGGAGAACTTCAAGCTGAAGGTTTTCCGTGTGCTCGCGGATACGTTGAACTTTCGTAGGGCTGCCGACGAGCTTCATCTGACGCAGCCTGCTGTCACCTCGCAGATCAAGTCCTTAGAAGAAAATCTCGGCATCGCGCTTTTCGACCGTATCGGTCGCGATATCAGCCTCACGCCTGCAGGAGTCACGCTTTTGCAATACGTACGGCAGATCGAGGCGATCACTAATGATGCAGTCGTGGCATTAGCTCCGTTCGGCGGGCAGGAAGGCGTTGAGCTGAGTATTGGCGCGTCCCACACTATCGCCGTCTATCTTCTTCCGACTCTCCTTCCCCGCCTGCTGAGTGATTGGCCCAGACTGCGAATTCATGTTATCGGCGGCAGTACGAATGAAGTACTGCATGCTTTGACCATGCACCAGATCAGTATTGGGCTGATCGAAGCTCCCGCATTTCGTCCCGATCTCAAAATCGAAGTGTTCGGAGAAGACGAGCTCGCGGTCATCGTGCGGCCAGATCATCGCTGGACGAAAAAGCCGATGCTTAAAGCTGCAGAACTGGTTCAGGAGCCGATCCTCTTGCGGGAAGAGGGATCTGGCATGCGCCGGTTTGCTGAAGAGTATCTGGAACACAACGGGGTCCTGCGGCAGCAGCTTCGCACGTCCATCGATATGAACTCGACCGAGGGCATCATTGCAGCTGTGGAAGCAGGCCTGGGAGTAGGGTTTGTCCCTTGTCTGGCACTGGAGAAAGCTCTGATGCTTGCGAGCGTGAAGGCAATTCCACTTGAAAATGGCCCTATACGACGCCAACTCAGTATCGCTCTTCTCAACGGTCCAGATCCAAAAGGTCCCGTCGGTCAACTAATCGAAATCCTTCGCGAGAATAGTGTGGTCAAGCGACATGCGAGTATCGAGGACGAAGCGAATGCGGAATCGAAAAAGTACTCACGGATGAGCGCATTAACTCGGAAGTAGCATAAATGCAATGGTTTGGTCTTTCTAGATGTGACGGTGCTCGACAAAAGTGATGGGTAAGGACGAAGGCTTCAGCGATCCGGTAGTTTCTTTGGTCGAGGACCAAGAGCTGCTGGTCCTCGGGAAGCAAGACGGTTGCAACTTCATCCCAATGCTTTGAATAGAGACACACGATATCCGCTATCGACGATTGGACTAAGGTCCAATTGCAACCCTCCTGAAGGATTGCTATATTCCGTTTCGCCTTGTGAGAGACCTGTGATTGACTGGTCGCGAGCGTAAGGTAAGCCTTGCGCGATTTAGTCACTGAGGCTACAGCGCCGTCTGCGGAAAGGCGAGAGTTATGCGCTTAGGTTTGATTGGCAGATCGTCGCACTTCGAGCGCAGAGCAATGAATTCCTACACAGTTGACTATATTGAGATCGTGCAGTCGTATCGGTGCTGCAAAATCGTTCGCGCTCGTCACTCACTATGATGATCTCTGCTATGCGCTCTAACTATAGTCCATGCATCGATGGTGGCTTCCGGCACAATCGCTACGTCTGGACAGGAACGAGAGGTTCCTGGTCCGCCCGCACTTTGGGCCGGCCGTCTCTCATGAGTGTGGCCGCTATCAGGTTCATCCAGAAGCAATAATGCAGGTCGATTCGAGAACAAGAGGTAGCCGAGGATCCGATGTAGGCGTTGACGAGAGATATCAGGAGGAAGGTCATGGCGTCTGAGCAGAAGATGTCGCGGCTGCAGTTGACGGCGATGGTGGTGGGCAGCATGGTGGGAGCCGGCATTTTCTCGCTGCCGCGTACCTTCGCGGGCGCTACCGGCCCCCTGGGTGCGGTTTTAGCGTGGCTGATTGCTGGCACCGGCATGTACATGCTGGCGCGAGTATTCCAGTCGCTGGCCGAGCGTAAGCCCGATCTGGATGCAGGCGTATTCGCTTATGCCAAGGCCGGCTTCGGCGACTACCCCGGCTTCCTCTCGGCCTTCGGTTACTGGAGCGGCAGCTGCATCGGCAACGTGTCCTACTGGGTGCTGATCAAAGCCACGCTGGGGGCGTTTTTCCCCATCTTCGGGGAAGGCAACACGGTGGTGGCGATCTTGGTTGCCTCGATCGGGATCTGGCTCTTTCATTTCATGATCCTGAGGGGTGTCCAGCAGGCCGCGTACCTCAACACCATCGTGACGTTCGCCAAGGTTATCCCCATCCTGATCTTTATCTTCATTCTGTTCTTCGCCTTCAAGGGTCACATGTTCCGCGCCAACCTTTATGGCGGCGACCTGACGGGAAATATCTTCCAGCAGGTTCGAGCCACGATGCTGGTAACTGTGTTTGTCTTTATCGGGATTGAGGGGGCGAGCGTGTACTCGCGCTACGCGCAGAAGCGCTCGGATGTGGGACTGGCCACCATCGCCGGTTTCATCGGTGTTACCGGCATGATGGTGCTGGTAACCATGCTTCCCTACGCCGTGCTGGAGCGGGCGGATATCGCCGGCATGCGCCAGCCCTCGATGGCGGCGGTGCTGGAGGCCGTGGTGGGGCACTGGGGAGCGGTTTTCGTCAGCCTGGGGCTCATCGTTTCGGTGCTCGGCGCCTATCTTGCGTGGTCGCTGATCTGCGCCGAAGTGCTCTTTGCCGCGGCGAAGAACAAAGACATGCCCAGGGTTTTCGCCACCGAGAATAAGAACAAAGTTCCCGCAGCGGCTCTGTGGCTGACCAACATCATTGTCCAGATTATCGTCATCACCACCTACTTTTCCCGGGACGCGTTCGCTCTGATGCTGAGTCTGACCAGCGCCATGTCGCTGATCCCCTACCTGTTCGTGGCGGCTTACGGCTTCCAGGTATCGCGGCGCGGCGAGACCTACAACATGCGGCCGGAGGAGCGGCGGCGCGATTTGATCATGGCCTTCATCGCGGTGGTCTATACGGCTTTCATGATCTATTCCGGCGGCCTGAAGTTCATCCTGCTTTCGGCGATCCTTTATGCGCCCGGGACGGTGCTCTACATCTGGGCGCGGCGCGAACAAAACAACAAGGTATTCAAGCCCATGGACTGGGCCATCTTCGCGGTTGCAAGTTTCGGCGCCGTCGCCGCCGTCTATGCGCTGGCGACGGGCTTAATGCAAATCTAGACAGGAGCAGATTATGACGAAAGCGAATGAAGTAAAGTTCGGCGTGCACTCGGAGGTGGGCAAGCTGCGCAAGGTGATGGTGTGCGCGCCGGGCATCGCCCATACCCGGCTGACACCGTCCAACTGCGACGCGCTGCTTTTTGACGACGTGTTGTGGGTGGATAACGCTAAACGCGATCACTTCGACTTCATCAACAAGCTGCGCGACCGCGGCGCCGAAGTGGTGGAGATGCACAACCTGCTGGCGGAAACGGTGGCTGTTCCGGAAGGCAAGAAGTGGATCCTCGACAATCAGGTTATTCCCGACCAGATAGGGCTGGGGCTGGTGGACGAAGTCCGGAGTTACCTCGAGGGCCTGGATTCTCGCAAGCTTGCCGAAACACTGCTGGGCGGTCTGTCGACCGAGGATTTTCCTGAAAAGCACGGCGGCGAAATGCTCAAGCTGGTCAAGGACGGTGCGGGGGTTACCGAGTATCTGTTGCCTCCGCTGCCCAACACGCTGTACACGCGCGACACGAGCTGCTGGATCTACGGCGGGGTTACGCTCAATTCGCTGTATTGGCCGGCGCGTCATGAAGAACCGATCCTGACGACGGCGATCTACAAGTTCCATCCGGATTTCGCGGGCAAGGTGAATGTCTGGTGGGGCGATCCAACGAAGGATCATGGTCTTGCCACGTTCGAAGGCGGCGATGTGATGCCGATCGGAAAGGGCAATGTCCTTGTCGGCCTGAGCGAGCGGACATCGCGGCAGGCGATCAGCCAGGTCGCCGCGGCCCTGTTCAAGAAGAAGGCGGCGGAGCGCGTGATCGTGGCAGCCATGCCGAAGCTGCGCGCCGCGATGCACCTGGATACCGTGTTCACCTTTGCCGACCGCGATTGCGTGCTGCTCTATCCCGACATCGTCAACAACATCACGGCGTTCTCGTATCGGCCGGCCGATAATTCCTCCGGCGTCGAGCTGCGCAAGGACGAGAAACCCTTCGTGGACGTCGTGGCCGAAGCCCTCGGCCTGAAGAAACTGCGCGTCGTCGAGACAGGCGGCAACGCCTACATGCGGGAGCGGACGCAATGGGATAGCGGCGCCAATCTTGTCTGCGCCTCTCCGGGGGTAGTGTTCGCCTATGACCGCAATACCTACACCAACACCCTGCTGCGCAAGGAGGGAATCGAGCTGATCACCATTGTCGGCGCTGAGCTTGGACGTTGTCGTGGCGGCGGTCATTGCATGACGTGCCCGATCATACGGGACGCGGTGGACTATTAGGATG
>DATAQX010000512.1:0-6433 GCA_036264455.1 Silvibacterium sp.
TAATTGAAGAAGCGCGAAACCTTGGCCATCACAAAACCAAGAAGGCCGCTGTCACGGCAGCGCTCGATGAATATATCCGGCGGCACAAGCAGGCAGAAGTAACGAAGTTATTCGGAACGATCGAGTTTGACCCGGCCTGGAACTACAAGACTGCGAGGAAGCGCCAGCGTCCGTGATCGTTCTTGTAGACACCTGCGTATGGTCCCTGGCGCTGCGGCGAACGAAGACCGACCTGAATCCGCGTGAACAGCAGACGATCAAAACCCTTGAGGATCTGATTCTGGAGGGCCGGGCTCGCTTGCTGGGCGTGGTGCGGCAGGAGCTGTTGAGCGGGATTCGTCACAAAGTTCAGTTCGACCGGGTTCGGGCAGCGCTGCGCGGCTTTGAAGATGTCGAGTTGGGAGTCGAGCATTATGAGGAAGCTGCGGCGGCGGATAACAAGTGCAGATCGGCAGGGCTGGTGGGGAGCACGACGGATTTTTTGATCTGCGCGGTGGCGATGCAGCGGGACTGGGGCGTGTTCACGATAGATCAGGATTTCGCCCGCTATGCGAAGGTGCTTCCACTGAAATTGGCTGCGGTTGATGGCAAATTCTCTAAGCTGCCAGGCGGTTAGCTGAGGCAGCAGAGACATTGAAATATCAGACTCGGCTACTGGCTTGCCTTCTGCCGTTCGAAGAACCTCTCCATGAACTTTGTGTCGAACTGGCCGGCGCGGAATTCCTCGTCGTCGAAGATACGGCGGTGTAATGGGATCGAAGTGTGGATTCCCTCCACAACAAACATGTCCAATGCGCGCTTCATGCGCTGCATGGCCTCCTCGCGGTCTTTACCGTGAGCGATAAGCTTGGCTATCAGCGAGTCGTAGTAGGGCGGAACGATGCCTTCGGCGTACTGCGCGGTGTCGACGCGGATGCCGTTGCCTCCGGGCACATTGAAAGCCGTGATCTTCCCTGCCGACGGGGTGAACTTCTCAGGATGCTCGGCGTTCACGCGGCATTCGATGGCGTGGCCCCGAATCTGGATAGGCTCGGGCAGGATGGTGGAAAGCTTTTCGCCACAGGCAATACGCAGCTGCGCTTTGACGAGGTCGATGCCGGTGACCATCTCCGTCACGGGATGCTCGACCTGGATGCGCGTGTTCATCTCGATGAAGTAGAGCTTGCCGTCCTCGTCCATGAGGAACTCGACGGTGCCAGCGTTCTGGTAGCCGACGTTTTCGAGCGACCGCTTGAGCGTCTTCGCGATGTCGTCGCGCATCCGGGGCGTGACCTGGAGCGAAGGCGCTTCTTCGATCAGCTTCTGATGCCGCCGCTGGATAGAGCATTCGCGCTCGCCCAGCGAGATGACGCTGCCGTGCTGGTCGGCGAGCACCTGGAACTCGATATGGCGCGGACGCTCGATAAACTTCTCCATATAGAGATCGCCATTGCCAAAGGCGTTCGCTGCTTCGGTATGCGCAGCCTGGTAAAGTGCGGGCAGCTCTTCGGCGGAGCGAACGACACGCATGCCGCGCCCGCCGCCACCAGCAGAGGCTTTGAGGATCACGGGATAGCCGATGGATTTTGCCCAGCCGAGGGCTTCGTCTTCGGACTGGATGACTCCCTCTGAGCCGGGCAGGATGGGCACCTTGGCGCGCTTCATCGCCTGGCGGGCCTTTTCCTTTTCGCCCATCAGCCGTGTCACTTCCGGCGGAGGACCGATGAACTTGATATTCGATGCCCGGCATACCTCGGCGAAGTTGGCATTTTCGCTCAGCAGACCATAGCCGGGATGGATGGCATCGACGTCGGCGATCTCGGCCGCACTGATGACGGCGGGAACATTGAGATAGCTTTCGGCCGAGCGCGGCGGGCCAATGCAGATGGCCTCGTCGGCAAAACGCACGTGCAGAGAATGCCGGTCGGCTTCGCTGTAGACGGCGACAGTGCGAATGCCCAGTTCCTTGCAGGCACAAATCACACGTAACGCAATTTCGCCACGGTTGGCGATCAGTACTTTTCGAAACATATTCAGGTCAACCTAACGAGGACGCAGGGCAAAGAGCGCCTGGCCGTACTCGACCGGCTGTCCGCTCTGGACAAAGCGCTTGACGATTTCGCCCGCGGCGTCACATTCGATCTCATTCATCAGCTTCATGGCTTCAATGATGCAGAGTATCTGGCCGTTTTCCACCTCGTCGCCGATCTTCACAAAGGCCGGCGCGCCCGGCGATGGCGATTCATAAAAGGTACCTACGATGGGCGACTTGACGACGTGCAGCGAGGCATCGTCACCGGACTCGGCGGTAGGTGTGGCAGGTGCAGGAGCTGGATGCGCCCCAGTTGGCGTGCCGGCATAGACTTCGGGCAGAACGACCGGTGCCTGGGGCGCTGCTGCCTGTGCCGCTAACAGCCGCGCGATATTGGCCAGATCGGCTCCCGAGCCTTCCTGCGCGAACTTGATGCGTACCTTCAGGTCGCCGCGCTCCAGGTCGAACTCACCGATTTTATTTTCCTTGAGGAACTCGATCAGTTCCTTCAGTTCTTTCATGTCTTCCGAATTCATCTCTCGCGCTCTCGTTCGCCCGTTTCGTTTCCTGTCATCACAATTTGATGAGTGCCTTGGTCACAGGTGTGAGCACCGTGTTGCCCTGATCGGTAACCGCAACCATATCTTCGATGCGAATCCCAAACTTCCCCGCCAAATAGATTCCGGGCTCAATGGTAATGATCATTCCCGGCTTCAACTCCAGTGTTTGTCCCGCTGCAATCCGAGGGCTTTCGTGAATCTCCAGACCCACGCCATGTCCCGTCGAATGCGTAAAGTACTTTGCTAGTCCTGCTTTGCGCAACGTGCTGCGGGCTGCTTCGTCTACCTCGGCACAAGTTACGCCGGGTTTTGCCGCCGCTACTGCAGCTTCCTGCGCCTCCAGTACCGCATCATAAGCAGATCGTTCCGCTGCGCTCGGCTTGCTCAGGCACACGGTACGTGTCATATCCGAACAATAACCATTGAGGATAACACCGAAGTCTAATGTCACGAAGCCGTTGCGGGGGGTCTTCTGGTTTGTCGCCCGGCCATGCGGCAAAGCCGAACGGGGTCCGGAAGCCACGATGGTCTCAAACGACATGCCTTCAGCGCCCATGCTGCGCGCAAAAAACTCGAGACTGGCGGCAATCTCAGTCTCTGGCACCCCGCTTTGGATATGAGGCAGAAGCGCGTTAAAGACGCGATTGCCGAGTGCGGCGGCATTGGCCATCAGCCGTAGTTCGTCGGCGTCCTTCACCATACGCAGTTCGGATATGATCGGTTTCTTCAGCGGCGAGAAAAACCCACGCCGTCTGTTGGCGCTGATCGCTGACCGCATTACAGCGAGGTCGGAAACAGTGGTGTGCTCGGAATCATAGCTCGCGCGCTTTGCCAGGGATTCAAGAAGCGCGCACGCTTCTTTCAGCGCGGATTTTTTGGCAATCACGACGCGGGCAGCTTGTGTCTCCTGCCGGGCCTGCACGGTATAACGTCCGTCGGTGAAAAGGGCGGCCTTCTTTGTTGTCACTACCAGCGCCGCATTCGAGCCGGTGAAGCCGCACAGATAGCGGACATCCGGGAGGTGGGTAACCACGAGAGCCTCTACTTCTTGCTGTGAAAGAGCTTGACGCAGCGCGCGAAGACGACCGGAATATTGCATCGATAATGATGTTACTGTTTCGGCCTGAATTTTCTGAAATCAGAAAAATCCAGCGAGTGGCGGCCACACGTCAAGCCTGACTGGATAAAGCAACACGATCCATAATGCCGACAGCGCCATTGAGATGGTTAGCAAGTCGCACGCCGAGCGCAACGGCAAGCAAGGTAGAGTTCGCCTGGCTGTCTGTTCGATAGACGCTCGTAGAAACTACGTACAAATTATCTACTCCGTGGACTTTCAGATTTTGATCGACGACGCTATCGCTCGGGTCATCTCCCATTCTCGTGGCACCCACCTGATGGTGGCCGTCTTTGGCCAGTTCCATCACGCGCGTCTGCAGTCGCTCAGGCGCATACCAAAAGTCCAGGTGACCAATCTTATTCGCTTGCAGCCCCACATCCAGCAGGCGGTGAGTATCGATAATGCTGCGGACATCCTCGTCGGCAAAACGAAAATCGATAGACGCACGAGGAACACCGTGCCGATCCAGTTCGTCCGTTAGAAAAATGCGGTTGTCGGGATTCGGTATCTGTTCTCCGTGGTAATACAGCGTATACCTGCCACCCCGGTTATGGACCGCGAAGCCGCGCTTTTTGGGCTTCCTGAAAACACAGTCGCGAAGCATCAGATACGTGTCTTTCGCGGCTCGGGGCGCATCCCGCACGAGATTCATCAAGTGCGCGCCCACTGGATACGGTTTCTGTCCAACTTCGAGAAGCCAGACTTGTTCCGACCGTACCAGCCGTCTAACAGGAGGAATGGACAGAGCCAGATAATAGGCGGAGAGAAGTCCACTGCGATGTCTGGGATCGGCAAACTGAGGATTGTCGAGCCAGAATCCGCAATTCAAAAGCTTGTTCTCCAACTGTGCTTGCTCAGTAAGCATAAAGCGGCGGCGGCGATAGGCGCCGCCGGAATCGAGCAGAAAATCGTAGTCGGCAATGCTGCCCGGATCATCGAAAACAATGCTGGCGATTGTGCCGGAGAGGTGGCCCATGTAATAGCGTCCCAGTGGACCACCGGTTCCCCCGAAGTGGTCCGGCCAGTGCCTTTGTACAGCCAACAACAAACGGGTTGCTTCTACTCCTCCGGTGGCGAGGATTACGCGCCGTGCCCTGACTTTGACCTTTCCAGCGGGGGTCGCAACTACGACACCCTCAATGGATTGCCCGTGCTGACCCATGTCCAGATCAATCACCGTGCTGTTCAGGCAGACATTGATTCGCTCCGACTTTTGAAGGCGCTCGCGATAGGCCAGCGTCAAGTGGGGTTCGGCCGCCCATCGCTCGACAAAGTCTACAGTGAGCCCGGCTTCTAGTTCGCGGCCGAACGGTATTTGAAAGATGTGGCCGCCACACTGCATGTACTCGCAGGCTGGCTTATACCAGGGTTCAATATCTTTGTGACGAATCGGCCATTCCGACTCGGGCACAAAATCGCGACCCACAAAATCCAGGTCGCTGTAGGGAACGCAGCGCCCCCCCCAGAGCCACGAGGTACCTCCCAGTGCGCGCCGGACGGTTAATTCCATCGGGGCATGGTGCTGCGGGTGAAGAATGGTCGCATGGCTGTCTTCTGCTCTCTTCGGATCGACTTCGCTGCCGCCCGATTCCAGCACAAGGACTTCGCGGCCGAGCCGCTCGAATTCCATCGCCAGGGACATACCCACCGGCCCGGATCCGACAACGCACACGTCCCAGATCCGGTTGTGGTTAGGGAGCTGCTCAAGCACCATAGGGTCGACTCCGCGACTGCCTAGTACTGATTTCTAATTCGAGCTGACTAAAGAGGGGACAGGGGGCTAAACCGGTGATGCATATTCTATGTTGATCATGTAGCACCTGCAACCGGCAAATCTTTGCAAGACTCAGCTTTTGCCAGCTCACAATGTCGGCACAGCAGAGCGCAGCCTTTCCTTTATCTTGCGCGCAGGAATACCTGCATAGATGCCGAACGGCTCCAGGTCCTTCGTCGCGACTGAACCCAGCGCCAGAATCGCTCCCTCGCCAACGTTTACGCCGGGATTCACCGCTGCCCGCGCGCAGATCCATGAATAAGCGCCCAACCGCATGGGGAACGACACGAGCTTGAACGAGAGCTCGTTGTAGAGGTGTGTTGCTCCGCAAATATACGCTCCCTGCGACACGATTGCGTGCGATCCAATGAAGAGCAGTGCTGGATTGTACAGTTCCGCATCGTCGGCGAGGGTCACGCGGTCTTCACAGACGAGATTCCATGGCGCCCATATCTTCGACTTTGGATAAAAATGGCAGGCCGGACCTATCCTGGCGCCAAACGCCTGCAATAGCATGGATCTCCACGCATGAAAAATCCGAGGAGAGAAGCGGTAGAGCAACACGTAACAAACGTTCCATAAAAGACGCGCTACCCGATTGCGTAAGGAAAACTGCGGCAGCAAAGTCGGATCGTCTTTTAAAGCCACCGTCCTCTCCGGACTCGCGCTCAACGTATCTGCCTCCTTATTCAGAGTATCTCCGGCCGTGGCGAAAATCACCCCACTCATCGGCCAGCTGCCAACGCCGAAGTTTTAGCTTGGTGCGGATTTGTGCTGGAAGCAAGATTGAAGCCCAAGCTTCCATGATGTGCATGAAGGTGCGCCTAAGAGATTTTCGTTGCCGTAAGCCGGCGCGCACCGGCGCGTGTACCCCGTACCGGCTTTTTTTGACGCGGCCGTACCGGCTTCGGAGCGGGATCTGCCTGGATAGGGATACCCGATTGCTGATCCATCCATTCGTCAAGGCG
>DATAQX010000546.1:0-5794 GCA_036264455.1 Silvibacterium sp.
AGCGCGCGGGAAGCGCCGCGTGAGGAATGACTTCTTCTGAGCGCCACGTCTGAATGAACGATCCACCTTCGCAGGGGTGTGGTCCGAGGTTGAGGAGCTTCTTAATCTCGTCTGCAGTCATAATGCATGATAGCGTTCATCCCACCTTAGCTTCACGAAGGTGGGGCACCCGCTACCGTTGCTGGGAACTGAAGTCGCACTGCGGTGTCTATTCAGGCAGGTGTCTCGCTCTCTCAACTTTCTGGTTGGGAGAGGCCATGTTCGAAGACAGTCTGGTTGAGTCCACGGGACGCATTCGCACGCGCAGCAAATGGTTTGCGATCGGTTCGTTCCTCCTGCAGGCGGCTGTGCTTGCGCTGTTGATACTGATTCCCTACTTCTATCCGGCGGCGTTGCCCAAGCAGGTGCTTACCATGATGCTTGTGGCTCCTCCGCCTCTTCCAATGCAGGCTGAATTGCCGGTACATGCCGCGGCTACACATGCGGGGAGCCCGATGATACTGGCGGCGTTGACGGCCCCAAGCATGATTCCACGGCACGCAGCGACGGTAGACGCTGGTGAGCCGGGAGCAGACGAGCTAAGCCCAGACGGTAAGGGATCAGGTCCGGGGATGATGGATGTGCTGCGCGGAGTGGGTACGCCGTCCGCCCCTCTGGTTGTCGTGCAGCCAAAGCCTAAGCAGGGGCCAGTGCGGGTTTCGGCAGGTGTGGCAGCGGGGCAGTTACTAACGCCGATTCGGCCGGTGTATCCCGCGATTGCGAAAGAGGCGCGTATTCAAGGAACGGTTGTGGTGGAGGCGACCATCTCGAAACAAGGGACCGTAGAACATGCGCGGGTAGTGAGTGGTCCGCCGTTGCTCACAGGGGCAGCATTGAGCGCGATCAACCAGGCCCGATACCGGCCCTACAAACTAAACGATGAGCCAGTTGAGGTGGAAACAACAATCCAGGTTGTCTTCACGTTGAGCGAGTAGAGCGCCTATTTCATCAGAGAGGGTCAATTTATGATGAAGATATGGACGTGGTTCTCTACTCCGCTGTCTGGTGCCGCGATTGCCGGGAAGCCAAGCGCTTTCTGGAAACGCACAACATCGCCTACACCGAGATCGACATTGAGGCCACACCAGGCGCCGTGGCTGAGTTACTGGTACATGTGGGCAAGCGCGCGATTCCTCAATTTGTGATCGATGGTGAGTGGGTACAGCCCTACAGGCCGGGCAAAGGGTTTCTGTACGAAGAGATGAGCAAGCGGCTGGGCCTGAGCCGGTGATTCCGATCGGCGCGATTCAAAGTTATTCCGCTTACCTTTCTGCTTACCCCGGCGCCCGCTCGACGGATGGTTCCGACTGAGGGTTGAGTGGACCTGAAAAAGGCAGGCGGCGCAGGCGTTGCCTCAGGGCTTCGCGTTTCCAGGAAAGGGTGCGGGCATGGAGCATGTCCTGGAGCGTAATGATTCCCAGGGTTCTTCCATTTTCCGGTTCTATTACTGAAGCCTCGAATATTTGTGCGGCGGCCATACGCTCGACGACAAGGCGAAGGGTTTCGTCCGGATAGGCAAACTGCGCTTCCTGCAAACCGCATTGATTTGCGGGCCTTTCAATTCTGTCGGTGCTCCTGCGCATGACCTGCGCTACCGTCATCGCTTCAAGTGGATCCACGGAATACTCACGGCTGAGGTGATAGCCACGGCGGCTCAATCGCTCAGTAAGAATGGACCGGCGCTGCAACAGCACGGTAAACGCATGGGCGGCGACCGAAGCAGCGAGCAAAGGCAGCATCAGGCCATAGTTGTGGGTCAATTCCATCGCGAGCACGGCCGCGGTAAGCGGGCAGCCGATCGCGCCGGCGAGCACAGCAGCCATACCGACCAGAGCCCACGCTCCTGTTTCGAGTGGGGGCAGACCAGGCGTGAGCAAGGCGCCAAAAGCTCCCCCGATCATGAGCAGCGGAGCGAGGATTCCGCCTGAAGTTCCGGAGCCCAGCGAGAAAGACCAGATGATGCTCTTGACGATGAGCACTCCGAGAATGAGATGCCAGGTGGTATCGCCGCCAACCAGCGATGCGATGACGTCGTAGCCGGTACCGAGCGCCTGGGGAAAGATAAGGCCGCCGATGCCGATGACGAGGCCGCCAATGGCCGGCCACCACATCCAGTGGATGGGCAGGTGATTCTCGAAGAGGTCTTCGCTGGCATAGACGGCGCGGCTGAGGACGAGGGCAAGCGCGCCTCCGATGACTCCGAGCGCCAGTGCGGCGAAGACGGCACGCGGCGAAACGCTCACGGCGATAGCGGGCATGGGAAAGAGCGGACCGGGCCCGAGGAAGAATCGGCGCAATGCTCCCGCCGTGGTCGCGGCCACAGCAACGGGAACGAGCTAGCGCGGACGCCATTCAAAGAGGAGCAACTCTACTGCGAGAAGGATGGCAGCAAGGGGCGTGGAGAAGACGCCAGCCATGCCCGCCGCGGCTCCGGCGACGAGCAGTGTGGACCTTTCTGCGTCGCTCAGATGAAACATCTGCGCAAAAAGTGAACCCACGGACCCAGCGGTCATGATGATGGGGCCCTCTGCCCCGAACGGTCCCCCTGAGCCGATGGCGATAGCCGCGGAAAGGGGTTTGAAGAGAGCGACCCGCGCGTCGACCTTTGCGCCGTGAATCAGGATAGCTTCGATGGCTTCGGGCATGCCATGGCCGCGGATTTTATCCGATCCGAACCGCGCCATGAGGCCAATGAGCAGCCCGCCGATGATGGGCACAAATATGGCAAGCCGGCCCAGATGATGGGTTGCCGGCGAAACGAATTGCCAGCTCAGGCGCTGAAAATAAAAGAGATTGGTGGCGAAGTAGATAAGGTGTAAGAGCAGGTAGGCAAGCACCGCTCCGGCCAGCCCCAGGACGAGCGCGAGCGCGCTGAGAATGAGCATTCGCGGGTCAGCATTGAAGTCGCGCAACGGCGGACGAAAGCTTGAGAGCGTTTGGTTGCGCACAGTCAAGAAGCCCTCCTCGCGTTGCGAGGGGAAGACTTTGTCTTCACAACGAGAACGCGGCGCAGGGCGCGGATAAGTTCAGGGCCAGCCTCCTCGAGTTCTTCAAGGTGATAGACAGCAAGCGAGGCCAGCACACGCTCACCCTGCGGCGTGACGCGCAAGAGAATGCACCGGTGATCCGTTGGGTCTTGAGCGCGCCGGAGCAACCCCTGCTCGATGGTACGATCCACCAGCTCTACGGCACTGTTGTGTTTGAGCAGCATGCGCGCGGCAACATGAGCAATGGTGGGATCAAGTTCATCAGGCATGCCGCTGACGCACTGAAGAAGCTGATATTGCTGCGGACGAAGACCAGCCTGCTCTGCTGCGACATTGCTGAAATGGAGAAAGCGGCGAAGCTGAAAACGAAATTCGGCGAGGCGCTGGAATTCTGCGCGGGTCGGTGCATCTTCAGCCTCATGCCCGGTTCGCACCGGGGAGCGACCGGATTCCTCCAGAGAACGCGTAGCAATAATGGTCATATATTCATCGTATCACGATATATCGCGTTACGATGAATATGGGCACTTCTGCAAAACGGCGGATTTCTATTCTCCTGCCGTGGTCGCCTCCGAAGCTGCTTTTGAGCCGGCTCCGGGATCGGCAAGAATGGCGCGGGCATCGGCTTCATCTTTGGCGCTTACCTGGAGTTGAAGCGGGCCGAGACCTGGCTGAAGGATGGCGGCGTTTTCTCCGGAGAGAAATGTTTCAATACCTGCGGATTGCAGGCGAAGCCGGGCCATCTCGGCCTCTAGCGGCTCGGTAAAGTTTGCGATGGTAATTACGTCTGACATTGTTTCCTTTCTTTGCTCAATCACAATTCTAAGATGCGCAAACGATAGAATGGTGGGTCTGGTATGACTTCGGAGGGAATTCATTGATTGCACGTTACACACGGCCGGAGATGGGCCAAATCTGGAGCGATGAAAACAAATATCGCATGTGGCTGGAGGTAGAGGCCGCGGCGAGTGAAACGCTGGCCGAGGATGGAATTGTTCCGGTGGAGGCAGCGAAGTCGATTCGGGAGCGCGGCAGGATCGATGTTGCACGCATTCAGGAGATCGAAGCCGAGGTAAGGCATGATGTGATCGCCTTCACAACCGCGGTCGCGGAGCATGTTGGACCTGAGTCGCGATGGCTGCATTACGGATTGACTTCGACAGATGTAGTAGACACGGCGCAGGCACTACAGCTAAAGGCGGCCTCGGCGATTCTGCGGGATGACCTGCTGCAACTGATTGAGGTGCTGAAGAGGCGGGCGCTGGAGTTCAAGCACGCCCCTATGATCGGACGGACGCATGGGGTCCATGCCGAGCCGACCACGTTTGGGTTGAAGCTGCTGAACTGGTATGCCGAGATGCAGCGCAATCTAACGCGCATGGATGCGGCGGCGGAACAGATTCGAGTTGGGAAGCTGTCGGGCGCGGTGGGGACCTTTGGGCATCTGAAGCCGGAGCATGAGGAACGCATCTGTGCAAAGCTGGGACTTAAGCCGGCTCCGGTGGCAACGCAGGTGGTGCAGCGGGACCGGCATGCACATTACATTTCGACGCTGGCGATTATCACAGCAACGCTGGACAAGATTGCGACGGAACTCCGGCACCTGCAGCGGACTGAAGTGCGCGAGGCCGAAGAGCATTTTTCGGAGAAGCAGAAAGGCTCATCGGCAATGCCGCACAAGCGGAATCCAATTACAGGCGAACAGATCAGCGGGCTGGCGCGGGTGGTGCGAGCGAATGCGCAGACGGCTTACGAAAATGTCGCGCTGTGGCATGAGCGGGATATCTCGCACTCGTCGGCAGAGCGCGTGATTTTTCCCGACTCGACGATTTTGACGGACTATCTGCTGGTGAAGACGGCGAACCTGATCGAGAAGCTGATGGTGTATCCGCAGAAGATGCTCAAAAACCTCGAGAGCACAGGCGGTTTAATCTTCAGCGGGCAATTGCTGCTGGATCTGGCTGAGGCTGGCATGCTGCGCGAGGATGCGTACCGGCTGGTGCAGAAGCATGCAATGAATGCATGGCAGAACGAGCTGGTGTTTCGCGACCTTGTGACGCAGGACGGCGAGATCACCGGAAGATTGAGCGGGAAGAAGCTGGCGCGGACCTTCGATCTGAATCGGCAGCTTGGCAATGTCGATGCTATTTTTGACCGTGTTCTGAAGGAGGCATAACGATGTTGCGATCAAGCTGCATCCTGGTACTTGCACTCGTGCTTGGAGGCAACGTTTTGCCGGCTGCTGCCCAGCGCGATGTTCCGGTTCCCGCCTCCTGTACACCGGTGGTGAATCAGAATCTCTTTGGGTTGCTCGGCTCGGGGCAGCGCGCGAACGTCGACAATGTGATGGTCTGTGGGATCACCATCAGTTCCTCGCGGACGCAGCGCGGGGGCCCGCACGGCAGCCATGAGATTCTGCCGCTGCGCGTAACCATGCCAGACGGTAATGTGCTACTGGTGGAAGTCGTCATCAATGACGCGCTCGATGGCATGGTCACGGCCCCAGTGAACGCCTCAGTCTTTGCATATGGGCAGGCATTCTTTCCCTCCGGAGGCAAGTTCGCCGCAGGTATTCACGATGTCCATTGCTCTACGCACCGCGGAGCTAACAATGGCTGGGTGGTAGTCAATGGCGTCAGGCATCCGGCGAGTTGCCAAAGTTAGGGTTATTCTTTCCGGGGAGGAGCAACCTGCATGACTACCTTCACCCCGAGCAATGTCGCGGCGTTGATTATTGCCGCCAGCTTCGCGGCAGGTCTGAACGTCTA
>DATAQX010000563.1:0-3367 GCA_036264455.1 Silvibacterium sp.
CCTGGCTTCCCGGGGCCGGCCCTGGCCATAGAGACTGAGCTGATCGATTCTGGCCTGCACCTTGTCATTCGTAAAATGTGCGCCTGTGATCGTGAAATTACCCTCAAGACGAAGTTTCTCAATCACAGATTCCTTGCCGGGGGGCAGATGGAGCTTGGTATGCATGGTCAGAGCGCCGGTCATGATTGGCGGCTGCGTTTTGACGCCGAGTTTCAGCATGTCTTCGATGCGCCCCGGGGCGACAGTGACGTCGAGAGTGATGTTATGACCCGGAACGTCGATCGCACGGACGATCTCCCCGACAGCGAGAATGCGGGAGTGAAGAAGCAGTGCATCCACCGGTTGCAAACGCGTGTCGCCGTTGGTGCCGTCGACGATAGCGTGAAATTTGGTGTGGAGCGGCACCGGGCGTCCGGCGATGTCGAGGCGGAAATCGGGCGTGTCGGTTTCTCCATCGACGACAATGTTATTGAGCATGCCCTGGTATTTGCCTGTCGACGAAAGGATGCCGCCAATGCCCTTTAACGTGCTCAAGTCAGCGTCAGTGAAGCTGTAGGTTCCACTGACAGGCGAGTCGCCAGGGCTTTCCGTGTTGTAGGGACCGAAGTAGCCCGAAGAGTCGATCAGTCCGACCGGCTTTGGATTGGTCAGGATTGCATGGAACTGCATGGACTGGTTTGCGCCCACCGAGTTCATATGCAGCTTGCTGATGTCGAAGACCAGCGGAGCTCTCCCCGGGTGGGAGGTGCCCAGTATGAGAGTGGCATTATCGATCATCAGCTCGTCAACGACGATCTCAATTCCGCCCGTAATGTAGGCCGTCCTCCTGAGCGCGGGCGCTGGGTAGAAGGCCGTATCCAGCAACCGGGCACGGTCTGCCTGGATCGGGGCAGGATGTGGATTGCGCGGGCTGGACTGAAAGGAAGCTTTATCAGTGAGTTTGGGCAGGTTGCCGCGCTGCTCTTTGGGAGGCAGATTGATGACCAGACCTGAAATATTGACCCGGCCGACGCGCATCGGCGTTCGAAATAGATCGCGCCAGCCGGTCCGAAACGAAAATTTATCTACAGAAAAAGTCGGCTCTTTCGTGTCGAGGTGGTTAGGGTAAAGCCTGAGACCGCCGCCAGTAACTTCGAATCCTCGAAACACCGAGACATTGAAGCTGGCCAGCTCGACGCGTGAGTCGAAGCGCGTGGAAAGCGTGTCAACGACCTTGGCGTGGAGGATAGGCGCGGCACGATGAAAATAGATAGAGACCAGAGTAAATGCAACAGCTATCAGTAGAAACAGGATAGAACCGACCCACGCGAGGATGCGGGGCCAACGCCTCCTGCGCGGCTGGAGTACAGGCTCAGGCGCATCTGCCACGTTTGTCTCCCTCTCCCTGGCTGCAGCCAACCATTAAAACATAAACCTTGAACATATAAGGCATTTGAGGCAGTTCCAGCCTGATAAGTTGGTTTACTATGCTGACGGCGCAGATTGGCTGGTTGACGAATGCAGAAAGTTATCGTCGGGCTAGGTGAACTGCTGTGGGACCTGCTTCCTTCAGGGAAACGGCTGGGCGGAGCGCCTGCGAATTTTACGGTGATGGCGGCGCGGCTGGGCAATCGCGGCGTGATCGCCAGCAGGCTGGGAAATGATGCGCTAGGGGCGAACGCGCGAACCGTTCTGGACGCGTTTCCAGCCGATACTTCAATGCTGCAGACAGATGCCGAGAACCCCACTGGAACGGTGAGCGTGGAGATTCGCGGCGGAGAGCCGCATTACACCATCCATGAACCGGCCGCGTGGGATTTTTTGGAGTGGACGCCGGAGTGGCGCGCGCTGGCTTCGATTGCGGATGCCGTCTGCTTTGGAACCCTGGCCCAGCGCAATGCCACGTCACGGGCGACGATTCGAGAGTTTCTCGCGGCAACCCGTCCGGAATGTCTGCGCGTTTTCGACGTTAATCTGCGGGAACCGTTCTTTAGCGGAGAGACAATCTCTGTATCGCTGGCGTCGGCAACGATTTTTAAGCTGAACGAAGTCGAAGTGCCGAAGGTATTGGCGATGCTGGGTGCTGTCGAATCCATCCCCGCCGGCGAAGCGGGCCTGCTCGAAGCAGCTCAGTGGATCCTTAAGAAATACCCGGTGCAGCTGGTTGCCATTACCGTGGGAAAAGATGGAAGTCTGCTGGCAGCCCGCGACAGCTTTGATCGGCATCCCGGGGTTGCCATCAAGATTGCCGATACGGTGGGAGCAGGAGACGCCTTCGCCGCCGCGCTGGTTCACTCTTACCTCCGCGGCGCCTCGCTCGCAGAGATGAATGAGGCCGGAAATCGCTGGGGCGGGTGGGTAGCTTCGCAACCGGGCGCCATGCCCGATCTCGACGCCGCAACCATGGCCGCGATCTTCGGGCAAATTCGGGCGGCGAGCAGCGGCAGGAAGTTGTAATCATTACTTGAAAGATGTATTGTCGCGGGATCAAATGACACACTTTCCAACGCCACAGGAACGCAGGGCCTTAGGGCGCGCTCGCCGCAAGCAGCTTGCCCGACAGGAACATTCACAATGGAAGCCGGAAAGCCGGCGTCGCAAGCCGATCGATCTCCTACAGGAGTCGATGCGCGGCCGCGTCCAGCACCTGGTAACGCTGAAATACGAGCGTATGCTCGAATCTCCGTTTGGCTACTTTCGCGGAGCCGTGCCGGTCATGGCCGCGGATCTCAGCACCCTGCCCAACACCGGCATCGTGAACCAGATCTGCGGAGATGCTCATGTGCGCAACCTGGGCGCGTTTGCGGCTCCCGACGGCCGGCTGGTTTTCGACATCAACGACTTTGACGAAACCACGCGCGCGCCCTTCGAATGGGACCTGAAGCGGCTCTCGACCAGCCTGGTGCTGGCCGGCCGCGCCATGGGCGCAAAGAAATCGGCCTGCGAGCGGGCTGTTCTCTCTTTTGTCGAGCGCTACAAGAAATTTATCGACACTTTTGCGCGCATGCCGGTCACGGAGATCGCGCGTTATCAGGTCCATCGACTGCAACGGATCAGCCCGGTCTCAAAGGCTCTCTTGAAGGCGGAACGCAGCACGCCGCTGCACAGTCTGGAGCAACTGACCGGGCCCGCAAAGGCACCGGCTGATAAGCGAATCTTCAAAGACCAGAAGCCGCTTCTGTACCGGCTGAGCGCCGGACAGCGGCGCGCCGTGCTGGCCTCGCTCGCCGCGTACAGTGAAACCCTACAACCGGAGCGCCGGCACTTTCTCGCGCAATACTACCCCATCGATGTGGCCTTCAAGGTCGTAGGCACAGGCTCGGTGGGACTGCGCGATTACGTGATCTACTTTGAGGGCAATGGACCGGGCGATCCACTCTTCCTGCAG
>DATAQX010000062.1:0-8840 GCA_036264455.1 Silvibacterium sp.
GGGCCAGATCTCTTCGTCGAGCCCGCCTTCGCGGATGTCGTCGACGACGCCGACGATCTCCCGCATGGAGTCGGGCGAAAGGCTCGTATCGCCGATTTTCCTGCCGATGGGGTTCTCGCCGGGAAAGTACTTTCTCGCCAGTGCCTGGTTGATGATCAGAACCTTCGGCTTGGTCGAGTCTTCAGAGTCAGCAAAGAATCGGCCACGGATCAGACGAGCCTTTAAGGTGGCGAAATATCCCGAGCTGACTTCGCGCTCGTTCACCTCGTTGTGCTCGCCGGTCCAGGGATGGCCGAGGATTCTGATCCAGGTCGTGTTCCCGTTGCCGGTGATCGGCAGGCGCGTGCTGATGGCTGCCGACTGCACCCCGGGCAGCGCCTCGAAAGTTGTTACCATCTGGCGAGCCAGCCGTACCTGCTGCTCAGGCTTGGCGTAGGTTTTGTCGGACGCAGCAACCTCGAGAGTGGCGAGGTGGTCGGGAGCGAATCCCAGGTCGACGTGGAGCAGGTGGTAGAAGCTGCGGGTGATCAGGCCTGCTCCAGCTAGCAGCACAACGGCGATCGCCAACTCAAGCACAACGAGGTTTGATCCGAAACGGCGCCAGACGGTTCCAGCGGCGCCACGGCCGCCTTCGGCGAGTTCCGCGCGGAGATTCGATAGAGAAATGCGCATCGAGGGCGCCAGTGAGAAGATGAAGACCGCGACCATGGCAACGAGGCCGGCAAAACTCAGCACGCGCGAGTTGAACCCGATGCTCTGCAAATACGGCATGTAGTCGAGCATGTCGCTCGGGATGAGGCGCAGGAGCAGGTGCATGGTTCCGTAGGCTGCAGCCAGTCCGAGAACGCTGCCGGCGAGAACCAGTACGAGCGATTCGGTAACGAACTGGAGCACAAGGCGGCCATGGGATGCGCCCAGAGCGCCGCGTACTGCCATCTCGCGCCGCCGGTTTTCCGCGCGCACCAGCAGCAGATTGGAGACGTTCACGCAGGCGATGAGCAGGAGTAATGCGGCTCCGGAAAACAGGACGAGAAAAATCGGACGGACATCGCCGATGATGGCTTCGCTGAGTGATACAACCGCAGCGCCCTGGCCGCGGTTTGAGTCGGGATATTGCTTCTCAAGCTGCGCAGCAATCGACTTCATATTGGCCAGCGCGCTCTCGACTGAAACACCGTCGTTGAGACGTGCGACGCCATAGAGGTTATGGCAGCCGCGGCGCTTCTCGCAGCCATTCGGCTCCTGGATGGGTAGCCAGAAGTCAGCGCGGCCGCGCGGGGCAAAATGGAATTCGCGGGGCAGCACGCCAATGATGGCAGTGGGCGTTCCATCAAGCGTTGCGATCTGTCCCACGATGTCGCGGCGGCCGCCG
Source organism: Silvibacterium sp. (assembly GCA_036264455.1). Classification (GTDB taxonomy): domain Bacteria; phylum Acidobacteriota; class Terriglobia; order Terriglobales; family Acidobacteriaceae; genus Silvibacterium. The sequence continues at coordinate 1,373 of DATAQX010000062.1, forward strand.
TATAGATTCTGCCAGGTGGCGTATGTGATCAACGCCGTGCGCGGCGCGCTCGGCGAGTCCTCGCCGGGATGGAAATCGCGGCCAAGGATGGGAGTAACGCCGAGAGTGTTGAAGAAACCGGCAGAGACGCGCGCGCCCATCGCCGGCTGAATGCCAGAGGGAGTATTCAGTAGAAAACCGGCTCCCGTCCAGACGTCGAAGGAACTGTAAACCTTCTGCATCTTCTTCCAGTCGAGGTAGTCTTCCCACGAAAGGTTGGAGCGCGGAAAGACCTGAACACTCTCGTACACCCCAACCAGGCGGGTCGGGTCTTTATAGGGCAACGGCCTGATGAGAGCGGCATCCACGAAGGCGAACAGCGCGAGGCAGGCGGCGATGCCCAGCGTGAGCATGAGCACGGCGGTCACGGCAAAGCCGGGGTTCTTGCGCAACTGTCGCAGCGCAAAGCGAGAGTCCTGCGCAACGCTCTCGATAGGAAAACCGACGATCTCGTTGCTCTGCTCGCGGAGAAGCGTCTCGTTTCCGAATTGCCGGTTCGCTGCGTGCTGCGCGGATTCCGGTGTCATGCCTTCAGCCCGGAAATCCTTCGCCTGTTGCTCGCGGTGGTAAGCCATCTCTTCCTCCAGTTCGCTGTTGAACTTCTCGCGGTGGAAGAGAAATCCGAGTTTCCGAAAGAAGCGGACCAGGGCATCCATAACAGACTCCTATGCGTCCTGCAGCACACGGCCGATGGCCACGATCATTTGTTCAAACTGCGAAAGTTCCAGCCCAAGCTGTTTGCGGCCGGCCGCAGTCAGCGTATAGAAGCGCGCCCGCCGGTTGGTGTCGGTCATTTTCCACTCAGCCTTCACCCATCCCTGAAGCAGCAACCGCTGCAGAGCCGGATAGAGCGAGCCTTCTTCGACGGTCAACACTTCTTCGGAAAGATTTTTGATGGACAGGGCAATGCCATAGCCGTGAAGCGAGCCACGGGTGAGGGTCTTGAGAATGAGCATGTCCAGCGTGCCCGGGAGCAGGTCGGTTTTTCTCGCCATTCGCCCATATATAGTCTGCCTATGGGTAGAGAGTCAATGAGATAGAAAAACAATGTGACGAGCGGTTTGCGTTTTCGTCGAGCGCAATCGGTCAATTCGAACAGACCGGCGCTCAGGAGAAAACACAAGGGTTGTGAGGCTCCTCATGATGCTGCCGGAAATGGCTCATCTCAAAATCAAGCGGCAGGTTCGGCGGTTTGTAGCTTCGATCCAGGGCCAGCTTTTGCCACACGCTGGTATGGAAAACAGCTTCAGGCGGGATGGTTCGCCGTGCGCCCAGTGGAATCCGCCACTTTTTCTTTTTCGTAATCAAGTCGTAGTGGTGCTCCGGGAGCAGTTCCAGCAGCCACCATGCCCCAGTGAGAGACGCATGCTTTTTCTGAGCGGAATTCGGCGGAACGGGCAGATAAGACGCGTGGTGATGATGGACCATCTGATCGGATTCCGACCCTGGGATTGGCGGGCTGGAAATCGACGAGGGCGCGGAAGTTCTGCCTACCACCCGGTTAGCCCGCTCCGGGTCGACAAGCAGTCCCAGCGACACGGCTTCGCAAAGCATCCATTGCAGAGCGATCTGCGATAGACCGCTCTTGCGGGCGGGATAGCCGCCGCCCACGTCGCAATGCACGCCGGCAAACCACACCTGCTTGATGCTCTGGCCAGGAAACGGAGCCCCCCATAAACGCGTGTGGAACTTGCAGCGGCGCTCGTCGATGGAGACAGCATGCCGTCCGTTGACCACGTCAGGATTGCGCCCCGTGTAGGGCAGCTTCACCGGGTCCCATATCCAGCCCACCGAGCTGACCGTATCCCAGACACCAACCAGGTGCAGCGGACATGGACGGCAGAAGGTATTCTTGAAGCCCTCGGCCACGTCGAAGGTGCTGGTCATGCCGCCTGCTTTGCGTGTTCGTTTCGCGTACATCTGCAGGATGTAAGGAATGAGCCCGTCGTTGCCGGGGCACAGCAGGCCAAACATATGCAGAACGCCGGCAAGCGAGCGCGCCGTATATGCGCCCCGGCTGAAACCGAAGAGATAAACCTTGTCGCCTTCCTCGTAGATGTTCATCAGGTAGCGGTAAGCGTCACCCATATAACGCAGAAGTCCCGCCCCGAAGGCCAGTCCCATCACCTTGGACCAGGCCACGCCGAGCTTGCCATGAGAAGTGGGCGATCCCTCGGTGCCGACCCCGGGATGGTAATAGCCAACCTGTCTCTTGCCGTCGATGATGAGAGTTTCGTAGATGTGCACGACGTTGGTGTTGCAATCTCCGTACTCGCCGCCGGTACCGTCGCAGCAGATAACGATATTCTTGGCCACTTGCTCGCTCCATTCGCGCCTTCAAAATCAATGGAGGGAATAGTAGTGACAGATTGCTGAAGAGAAAAGGATTTTCTGGAGGGCAGGCCGGAAGGTACAAGTGCCTATCCCTTCGCGGATTGCGCGAAAGAATAGGCACTGAGCCAGAACAAGTGGGGATTTACTTGACTACAGACTGGAAGAGCGGGGATTGCAGCAGAGCGGAGAACTGGCTGTCGGAGGTGGCGAAGCGCACCTGCAACTGGCCGGCGCTGGAGTCGATAGTGGTTGCGTCCACAGCCTGCTTCTCTGTCGGCGTGCCGCTAACCTTCTTGTACATGGCAGCCGCATTCAGCAGGGATGAAAGTGTCGCAGCTGTGAAGGTGTCCGGTGTAGCGACATCGAGTGAAAACTTGACGCCATTCTGGAAGTTCATCGTGTAGCGCGAGCCGAGCAGGCGCTTCTTGACCTGTTCATAGTCGGCAAGCTGCGAGGCTTCGCCAAGAAGGCCGCGCATCATGAACTGCGTACCCTTCTGATCCAGAATGCTCCACAGCGGCTCCGTGTCCACACCGGCCATCTGCCCCAGCATCTCCTGATTGGTAAGCACATTGGGCGCAATGCCATCGCGTGCGTCGAGAGCAGGCTTGAGAGAGTCACTGGATCCGAAGATCATCGTAGTGGGATTGAGGAAAGTAACCAGCATGCCGCTCGATCCCATCGGATAAAGCTTATTGGTCCGGTAGAGAGTCGGCTTCACCTTGTTCTTTTTGAACGAGGCGAGGATATCGCCCAGCGAGAACTGGCCCTGGGCGATGCCGACGAACCTGACATCGTCTCCCTGGCCGGTGCGATAGGCGGCGAAGGCCAGCTGTTCGACGTCGTGATTCTCATTGAAGCCGGAGCTCTTGAGCGCCTGCTCGAGCTGCTTAATCTCGGGGGGCAGGATGCGGGCCTTGAGGTCCATCGCCGCGGGCGAGTTCTGCATGGCGCGATAGTCCACGACGATGATCTGCTGAACGTCCTTGGGGATGGCGGTGCGTGCATCGCTGTCGAGCTGCGCGGCCAATGCCATCGGGGCCAGCGTTGCGCAGGCCGCGGCGAAAATGGAGCTCATCGCGAGCTGTTGAAATCGGGTATTGAACTTCACTTTATGTTTGCCTCCGGGCGGCGCTGGCGCCTGTCCCTCTGGATTACTGCCTGATGTCTGTACATTTCTATTTTAGACGCGAACCGGCCCCGGATGGCGAAGGCCACGCAAGAGGGTGCTGCAACTTCCGTTCCAGTATCTTCTCCTCCGGGTCGAATTCATGGAAAAGACGCAGCCACTCGCTCTCGCGCTCAGCAGCGGCCTCGGGCACAAGGCCGATGAGCTCGCCGCGCACCGGAACCACCCCGAAGCGGGCCGCCTTCTCTTTCACCACCGTGTAGACCCGGCTGAGAGGCGTCTGGCGAAAATCGGTGATGTTCATGGAGATCTGCGCCTCGCCGTGCGCCAGCACCCCCATCGCCTTAACGCCGATCAGGCCTCCCGAAGATGCGCGAATCTCACGGGCAATGGCGCGCGCCGTGGCCACATCGGCAGTGTTCAGGTAGAGATTCCAGGCAATCAGAAAGCGGCGCGCGCCCACGGCGCTGGCCCCTGCAGTCGGGTGCAGATCAGGGCCGCCTACATCAGGACGCCGTGCGACTTCGCGCTTTACCGCATCCCGCAGCCCTTCGAACTGGCCCCGGCGAACCTCTTCCAGCAGTGCGCGGTCAGGACGGGCCGCGGCCGCTTCATAGAAATAGACCGGGAGCTTATAACGATCCCATAACGCAGCGCCTGCCTGGCGCGCAAAAAGAACGCACTGCTCGAGCGAAATATCGCGGACGGGCACAAAAGGAATGACGTCGGCGGCACCGATCCTCGGGTGGACACCGCGTTGCGATGTCAGGTCGATAAGTTCGGCAGCCCTGCCTGCTCCGCGCACGGCGGACTCGACAACCACGGCCGGCGGTCCAGCGATGGTGACAACGGCGCGGTTGTGATCGGGATCGCGCGAAAAATCAAGAAGCGACACGCCATCGACGGCCATTGCCGCAACAATAGCCTCAACAATAGCCGGATCGCGGCCCTCGGAGAAGTTAGGAACGCATTCAATAAGCGGTTCAGGCATGGTGTTCTATGAGCAGGCGGCTACCTGGTTGCTAATCCCTAATAGCTGATCCCTAATCCCTGCTTTTTCACTTCCACCAGGTGTAGCCGATCTGGAATTGTACGCTTGCATTCACGCCCGGGTTTCTGTCGCCCAGCGACGCGCTCGAGATATGTATCGCGTTGGCGGCAAAGTTGATCGAGCGGCGCGGCTTCACGAAGTAGTGAAATCCGATCCCGAATTGCGGCGAGAAATTCCAGACGCTGGTTCCGCCCGGCTGTCCGGGCGGCACAAGGATATCCGGCGGATATTTGTGGGTCGTGTAGATAAGTCCTCCCGCGCCTTGAACCCACGGCACGAAGCGGCGTCCGGAACTGAAATTCCAGCGAAGGATAATGGGGGTGATACTGAAGCCGGTGAAGGTTCCACCACCGTAAGGCAGCACAACATGGCCGATCTCCCCCTCGAACTCATATTCGGTCAGAGCGTCATGTGGGGGAGGCGTGAAGGATTGCCAGTAGGGCATGACTTCAACCGCGTATTCAAACTGGCCGCGCAGCACGCCAGGTAGATGCGGCGTCGTGAGAACCTTGCCGCCACGCGCTCCGGCGGAAAGGAAGGTAAATCCCGAGCGATCGCCCGTGCCGACCCCGCCCTGAAAAAACGGCCCGAACTCCCAGGGATGATCGGCGAGGGCCTCACGGGCGGGCGCGTCATCATGAACAGAAACGGCCTGTACCTTTACGGTCTGTGTCGTCTGGGCTGGCGTCTGTAAGGTGAATGTCCAAAGAGCGGCCGTGAGGAGACAAAAAGTTTTCATCCGCATGCGAGTCTTATCTTCTCCGCAAAAGAAAGGCCGCCTGCTCCGGCGGCCCCGGTGAATTCGTTGAGACAGCCTTAACCGGCGACTTCTTCAAGCTGCTTCGCGTCCATATCAAAGTTCGAATAGACGTTCTGCACGTCGTCGTTGTCTTCCAGAGCTTCGAGCAGCCGGATGCACTGCGCTGCAGGCGCGCCTTCCAGCTTGGTGTACGTCGAGGCGACCATGGTCACCTCGGACATGACCGTCTCAACACCAGCGTCCTTCACGGCTTTGGCCACGGCTTCCCAGGCGTTGGGCTCGGTAATGATCTCCCAGGTATCGCCTTCGTCGTTCAGGTCATCCCCGCCCGCTTCGAGGACGATGCCCATCAGCTTGTCTTCATCGGCCGCGTCTTTTGCGACGGCGATCACGCCCTTCTTCGAGAACATAAAGCGGACGGAGTTAGGCTCGCCGAGATTTCCGCCGTTCTTCGAAAAGGTGTGCCGGATTTCGCTCACCGCGCGATTGCGGTTGTCCGTAGTGCAATCGACAATAATGGCCACACCGCCCGGCCCATAGCCCTCGAAGGAGATTTCTTCGTAGATTGCTCCGGGAAGCTCGCCGGTGCCGCGTTGGATCGCGCGTTTGATGTTGTCGGCGGGCATGTTCTCCGCTTTGGCCGCGGCCACAGCGGTGCGCAGACGCGGGTTGCCGTCCGGATCGCCGCCTCCGGAGCGGGCCGCGATGGTGATTTCCTTGATGAGACGCGTAAATATCTTGCCGCGCTTGGCGTCAAGTGCGCCCTTCTTATGCTTGATTGTCGCCCATTTGGAATGGCCGGACATAAAGAACCTCGGGAGCCTGACTAGGTGAATTTTGCGGCGAAATGCTGGAAAACAATACTGCTTTGGAGCAACTCCCGCAACTAGGGAGTATAGCAGGCGCGTGTGCCTTTTCGGAATGAGTCAGAACCCCGCTCACCTTGAAGCGTTCGGAAGAGTTTCCTGTAGAAACAGCCAGGCAGAGTGGGAACCAACGAGGGAGATTCTGCGTACAGCCTACGAAGAGCTTCGTCATTGCTTCGCTTCATAGGAACGTGAAAAATGACCATCCATTGGGCGAATCTTGTAGTCGGGTTCGTATCGGGCGCAATTCTGGGCGTTATAGCCGATTGGCAAATTGGCGCCAGATTACGGAAGTGGTCTGAACTGCGTGCACTCACCAAGGAGTACAGTTCTCTGACTGGCCAGTATATGAGCTACCGCATCAGGGATGATGGAACGCATGAGCCGACTGGCGGGACAGTAGAAGTCACATGGCAATCCGGGGATGGCTTACTCGAAGCATCGGGCTTTCACGCAACCGGGAACCCGGAGTGGCACAGCTACATCAGAATGAGCCGGGAATACACAGGGACAGGCATTGGCCACTACAATAACGCGAACTCGATCCATGGCGGAATTCAACAAATCATCTACTCAAGACAGACTCGCTCTTTCAACGTAATGGGAACCAGCCATGCTCGAAAAGAGTTTGCCCACTGCTGGAAACCCAGGGAATAGATTCGTACCCTCGCTGGCCAAGGTAGTGGTCAGATAAAGGACGTAATGGCGGCTTTCACGCAGCAGCAGCAGTCAAAAGTCTTCGCGTAGCTCGATGAGCGAGTTGGCGATTTATCCGCTCTTCGAGAACTTGGATTTCGCTTCCTGCGTCCAAATGACGAGAAGAGCGTTTCACAAGATTGGACCGCACCTATGCTGACAAGGCCGCCTTCTCAATCTGCTTCAGCCTTTCCGTCAGCAATTCCTGCTCCCGCAGGTTTTGCGTCATTGTGATTGCGCGTTGGATTTCCTCACGTGCCTCAGTGAACCTCCCCATCTTCATAAGCAGGTCTCCGCGAACACTGGGGAGCAGATGGTAGCCAGCCAAGGCAGAGTCAGTGCCGAGCCTGTCTTTTGTATCCATTGCATCGAGTGCATCGAGTCCAGCGGCCGGGCCTTGCGCCATACCAATGGCGACCACACGATTCAGTGCCACGATGGGAGACGGGGTGATCTGCATTAGAGCGTCGTAGAGAAGAACGATCCGCTCCCAGTCGGTCTCTTCGGGTGCGCGGGCTCGCGTGTGACAGGCAGCAATCGCTGCCTGTAAGGCATAGTTACCCGCGCCCCCACCCAGCTTTTGCGCGTGTCCG
>DATAQX010000120.1:0-9493 GCA_036264455.1 Silvibacterium sp.
GCGGCGTATAAGCCCATCTGCGGCGGGACTCCGGCAATGCCCGCATAAGCCATTCCCTCCGGGACCAGCAATCCCGCAAGCGCAATCCCTGCAATCACGTCCGCACCAATGGTTTTCGGTGTGCAGTCAGGCAGCCAGTCGCTGATAGGAAGAAACCGGGATATGGCGCGGCGATACATTCCTTTTCTCCTCAGAGGCCCTCTGCCGAGCTGCACCGATCAGCAGATTCACTGCGAGAGATAAACATTCTGCACGCAGTGTCAATAAATCTCGGGAATGTAATGCGCATTCTTCAGCGGGGCATAATCGTCATATCGTTTGCGATTGTCTCGGGCCGGCAGCTTCACTTTTTCCCGCGGAACCTTTCCATAGGGAATCTTGCTAAGAAAATGCGAGATACAGTTGAGCCGTGCCTTCTTCTTATCGTCAGAACGAACGACGAACCAGGGGGCATGCTTGCTGTCGGTTGCCTTGAGCATCGCATCACGCGCCATTGAATAGTCGTACCAACGACCGAACGACCCGAGATCCATCGGGCTGAGCTTCCATTGCCGCAGCGGATCATTGATCCGCGCTTTGAATCGCCTTTCCTGTTCATCGGGACCGACTTCCAGCCAGTACTTGATGAGAACGATTCCAGCATCCACGATGTACTTCTCTACCTGGGGGCATAGCTCGAGGAAATTACGATGTTGCTCTTTGCTGCAGAAGCCCATCACGAACTCCACGCCGGCTCGGTTGTACCAGCTGCGATCGAAGATTACGATCTCACCGCCGGCGGGAAAACGCTCAATATAGCGCTGCATGAACATCTGGGTTTTTTCGCGGTCAGACGGAGCGGGCAGTGCTGCCACCCGGAACACGCGTGGACTTACCCGTTCGGTCATCGCCCGGATTGTCCCTCCCTTACCTGCAGCATCGCGCCCCTCAAAGACGACAATCGCACGAATTCCCTTGTATTTGACCCATTCCTGGAGCTTGCAAAGTTCCGCCTGGAGGCGTCGAAGCTCCTTCATATACTCCTTATTGCGCAGCCTGTCTCCGTTCCCGCCGTTTTCCTTTTCCGCCATCGATTGATCACTCCTTTTTGGGACGTCTGCGCCTTCGCTCTCACAAACCATGCAATGGCGACAGGCGGACTTCACCAATGAGTTAAGGCTAGAGGGCGAGTTGTAATCTGGATACTGTCAGAAAAAACAGTCATCGACCGTGGAGTCAGGTACCTATCCAGTTTGCGACTCGCTGCTCGGCGAGGGGCCGGAAATCGAAGCCCCTCGTAAACCTCCGTTGTTGCCGGCGTCTGTCAGATTCATCCGAAAGCCAGGCGCTTTGTAGTCTGGTTTGAGGTATTGCTCCGGAATTGCAATTGTGTTCCCATCCCGCAACGAAGAGAAGTGTGGAGAACAAATCTCAACGCCCGCATCATTGAACTTGTCCTGGATATTCCGATGGAGATCCGAATATATGTTCAGTACTTCGCGGGGAGCATCCGTGTAGGCATTTAGCTCATAAGTCACGTAGAAATCATCCAGCGATCTCTGCAGTACGAATGGAGCGGGTTGCCGCAGCACGGGTTCGGTGGCAAGTGCTGCGCTGACGAGTAATTGATGAACAGTCCGCCAGGGCACGTTGAAGCCGATGCTGACAGTGGTGTAAAAGATAACCCCAGCCTTCTTCGCCTCGGTGCTGTAGTTCTTTACCGAGCCATTCATCACGGTAGAGTTGGGAATCGTAATGACCTCCGCTTTCGGCGTCAGGAGGCGTGTCACGAGCAGGGTCTTTTCGACCACTTCTCCCATGGTGTCGCCGATCTGAACCCAATCCCCAACCAGGAACGAGCGCATATAGGTCAGGATCACTCCGGCAATTGCGCTGGCCACAGCCGACGAAGAACCCAGTGACAACAGAACACCGACAAAGATGGAGATGCCCTTAAACGCGGGACTCTGGGAGCCCGGCAGGTACGGAAATGCCACAATCAATGCAAGAACGAAAACCAACATCCGTATCAACTTTTCCGTCGGCCCAGCCCAATCGGGATAGAAGCCGCGAATCTTCAGATCGCCCTTACCAATTTGGCCAAATATCAACCGCAGTAACCTGACGACATAGTTGGTAACCATGGCAATCACAGCGAGGACTAACAGTCTTGGCAGGTAGTCCACGGCGGCTCCGCCCAACGTTGCCAATTGCGAAAATACCCAACGGGTCACCGTGAGGGCTATTTCACGCGTCGAGGAGTAGAAGCCCAGCACAATCGTCAAGGTCACTTCACATAGACCAAGGATGAGTAACCATCGCAGGAAGGTTCCAACGGCTAACATCATCGGGCCGATGTAGGCGAAGGAAAGATCCCAAGCGGACTTCTCCACGAGTTTCGCGCTTTTGCGAATCTGTTCCTCAATGCGAACCCGAAAGAACCACCGGCACCGCCGAACGAGCCAGAGGGCCAGGAGCAGAAAAAACACGGCCAGAGCGGTTTTGAAGATTGCACGCAGTATCATCCTCCAGCTGTGTTCCTGACGGTAAGTCTGGATGGTGTGACGGATGCTCTCCGCGTCCTCCAAGGCGAGTGATTGGCGACTCTTGCCCGCAGCCCTGGCATCTCCATCCGTGACGGCCATGATTATGCTGTTGTCGGTAGAAATTTCGGTCCACGATTCATGCGGTTGAATCCGAATGGATTCGGGTGGGGTGTCAGAGTCCCTGGCGAGGGCGACGATGCGCGTTTCAATTCCTTGCGCGCGTGCCTCAGGAGTAAGATGTGCAACCCGCTCATAGACCGTCAACACTGGACGGCCATCAATCACTACCTGGCCAGTCGGGCTGACTTCTCCCTCGGGAATATCCTGTTCATTTGCAGCTTGATTGTTCGTGGGGGCAGTTGATTGCTGTTGGGCCATTGCCGATAGAGCATTGAGCGCCTGGAGGAGGCAAATGATAAGTACGATGCAACCATTGATAGTCAGTCTCTTCATCGCGCTACTCTACCGGTAATGCTTTCGACCTTGCCCAGCAGTTGAATGTTGAGAGTGGAAGGTTATCTCTGACGGGAGCTGGTCACAAAAGCAACAAGACCTTCACAACGTTAGTTCGACAACTCAGGGCATAGTTACCACACACGACTGCCAGACCCAGTTAACGTAAACCTCTGCGGCGCGATCGCAAACTGGCAGAAGTAACAGGCTGGGCCGTCATTTTTCTCGTGTCACCCCGCAGCTGTGTGATTTGTAGTCACACACAGCCCTACCGATCGAATCGACTGCGTCGAAGATTTGGGATTCAGGACCGGTAATGCCGCCGCTTGACGCGCAGCTGCGCCAGGGAGCGTGCTAGAGACGCGTTGACTGAAGCTATCTCTTCCGAGGAGAGCTTCTCGCGGAGCCGGGCCGCGGCGCGCTGGCGAGCTTCTTCGACGGCAGCTTCGTCGATCTTGTCGGAGTCGATGGCCATGGTGGTTATGACGGAGATGCTGGAGCCAGTGACCTCGATCAGGCCTTCACCGACGGCTATGTACACCACGCCGCCGCGCTTGCGTATGGTCATCTCTCCGGGCACAAGCTGTGTCATGAGCCGGATGTGGTGAGGGAGTATGCCCATCTGGCCCTCGATGGTGGGCAGCGTGACCATGTCCACGTCCTCGGAATAGGTGAGGGCTTCAGGAGTTACGATTTCGAGTTTTGTTGTGTCGGCCATGTACTGTTGTGCGTTGCGCTGGAATCGGTAGAGCGCTCAACTTTCATTGATCTCGTCGATCGGACCCTTCATGTAGAAGTTGCCTTCGGGCACGTCGTCGTGTTTGCCGTCGAGGATCTCCCGGAAGCCACGCACGGTCTCCGAGACGGGGACCTGCTTTCCTTCGCGGCCGGTGAAGACCTGCGCCACGCTGAACGGCTGGCTGAGGAAGCGCTGGATCTTGCGGGCTCGAAGCACGGTGAGCTTGTCTTCGGGCGAGAGCTCGTCCATGCAGAGGATAGCGATGATGTCCTGCAGATCTTTGAGGCGCTGGAGGACCTTCTGCACGCCGCGAGCCACCTCGTAGTGCTCGCGACCGACGATCTCCGGAGCGAGCGCGCGGGAGGTTGAGACAAGGGGATCGACGGCCGGATAGATACCAAGTTCGGCGATGGAACGCTCGAGGACGATGGTGGCATCGAGGTGGGCAAATGTTGTGGCGGGCGCAGGATCTGTGAGGTCGTCCGCGGGGACATATACGGCCTGGAACGATGTGATGGAGCCTCTGCGGGTGGAAGTGATACGCTCCTGCAGGGCGCCCATCTCAGCAGCGAGCGTGGGCTGGTATCCAACGGCGCTGGCGGTGCGGCCCAGCAAGGCGGAGACCTCCGCGCCAGCCTGAGAGAAGCGGAAGATGTTGTCGATGAAGAGAAGCACGTCCTGATTCTTCTCGTCGCGGAAATACTCGGTGATGGCGAGTCCGGATAGAGCAACGCGAAGACGGGCTCCGGGCGGCTCATTCATCTGACCGTAGACGAGGGCGATTTTCGATTCGCCGAGGTTATCCGGCTTGATGACTCCGGCCTCGCACATTTCGTGGTAAAGATCGTTGCCTTCGCGGGTGCGCTCGCCCACGCCGGCGAAAACGGAGACGCCGCCGTGGAGCTTGGCGATGTTGTTGATGAGCTCCATGATGACGACGGTTTTCCCCACACCGGCGCCGCCGAAGGCGCCCACTTTGCCGCCCTTCAAGAAGGGACAGACCAGGTCGATGACTTTGATTCCGGTGGCGAGAACCTGGGGCGAGGTGGACTGATCGACAAGGGGCGGTGGGGGACGGTGAATTGGATAGAACTTCTCCGCCGACACAGGACCGCGCTCGTCGACGGGATTTCCGGTCACGTCGAAGATGCGACCCATGACGCCTTCTCCAACCGGCATGGAAATGGGGCCTCCGCTGTCGGTGACGTCGAAGCCGCGCTTGAGGCCTTCGGTGCCTGACATAGAGATGGTGCGGACCCACTTGTCTCCGATGTGCTGCTGGACTTCTAGGGTAAGCTTTACAGGACTGCTCTGAACTGAGTACTCACAGGTCAGCGCGTTGTAGATGGCGGGCAGCGAATCCGGGAATTCGACGTCGACCACCGGGCCGAGGACCTTGACGATTTTGCCTTTGTTCATATCTAGCACCCGTTGCAAATCATTCCGATTGCCCGCCGGCGATTTCGAGCAATTCCTGGGTTATGTTGCCTTGGCGGATCCTGTTGTATTCGAGGGTCAGATCTTTGATGAGCTGTTCGGCACTGTCTGTGGCGTTCTTCATGGACACCATGCGAGCGCTCTGCTCGCTGGCCTTGGCGTTAAGCAACACCTGGTAGATGTAAATATCGAGGTAGTGCGGAAGCATGTAGCCCAGGATCGCCTGTGCGCTGGGTTCGAAGAGAACCTCGGTGGTATCGGCTGTCAGCACATCTTCGGGACGAGTGCCGGGGATAGTAAGGGCTTTGATCTCGGAGACGGGCAGGTACTCGAGGCAGAGGGCCTGCTGGGTTAGCGTGTTGACGAAGCGAGTGGCGATTACCTGAACCTGGTCGACTTCCTTCTTCAGGAAGAGGTCGCGAGCACAGGCCGCGATGGCCCGGGCTTCGTGATAGCGCGGCGTATCGCCATAGGGGAACTCCGCGACGAGTTGGCGGCGCGTGCGGGCGATGAACTGTGCGGCCTTGCGTCCCGCGGTGATGAAGAGCGTCGAGGCGGGATCGAAAGCGGCGGCAAGGCGAAACAGATTGCTGTTGAGAGCGCCGCTGAGACCCTTGTCAGCGGCGACGAGAACGATGGCGCGCTTGCGCACTTCGCGCTTTTCAAAGAGAGGATGGCTGAACTCGCCCATCTGCGTGGTGGCTTCTCTCTGGAAGCGATAGAGGCGGGCGACGAACGGACGCCCGGCAAGAGCGGCCTCCTGCGCTTTGCGCATCTTGGAGGCGGCGACCATCTGCATCGCCCGAGTGATCTGCGAAGTGCTGCCGATGGAGCGGATTCTGCGGCGAATTTCGCGCAGGCTGCTCATATAAGGCGCCCCATTGAGCGGCCGCGCAGATGTGCAGCGCGAGTGAGAGGCATCCGGCTAAGCGGCCGTGAATGTGGTTTGGTATTCATCTCCAGGTCTCTTTGTACTGGTCAGCCGCTGCCTTCAGATCTGCGATGAGGGGCTTGGAGAGAGCCTTCTCCTTCGCGATGTTCTGGAGTACCTCCTGCTTGCGGGTGGTGAGGAATTCAGTCAATTTCTCCTGAAACTCTTTGACCCGATCGACGGGCACATCGTCCAGGTATCCGTTCTGCGCTGTCCAGATGACGGCGACCTGGACTTCGACGGGTATGGGGCTGTACTGCGGCTGCTTGAAGAGCTCGACGATGCGCTTGCCGCGGTCGATCTGAGCCTGTGTTTTGGCATCGAGATCAGAACCGAACTGTGCGAAGGCGGCGAGATCGCGAAATTGAGCGAGGTCACCTTTGAGCTGGCCGGCGACCTGCTTCATGGCCTTGAACTGAGCGGCTGATCCTACGCGGGATACAGAAATGCCAACGGAGATGGCGGGGCGAACTCCCTGATAGAACAGGTCGGTCTCCAGGTAGATTTGCCCATCGGTTATAGAGATGACGTTGGTGGGGATGTACGCGGAGACGTCGCCTGCCTGGGTTTCGATGATGGGCAGAGCGGTGAGCGATCCGTTGCCATACTGCTCGTCGACACGGGCCGCGCGCTCAAGCAAGCGGCTGTGGAGGTAAAAGACGTCGCCGGGGTAGGCCTCGCGACCGGAGGGCCGCTTCAAGACAAGGGAGACCTGGCGGTAGGCGACAGCGTGCTTTGAGAGATCATCGAAGATGATCAACGCGTCCATGCCGTTGTCCATGAACCACTCGCCCATGGCGGTGCCCGCGAACGGTGCCAGATACTGATTGGTGGCTGAGTCGGCAGCGGGCGACGCCAAAATGATGGTGTAGGGCATGGCGCCGGCTTCTTCGAGCACAGAAACGATTCGGGCGATGTTCGACTGCTTCTGGCCGATCGCAACATAAATGCAATAGAGCGGACGATGCTCCTTGTCGCCGACGGCCTCCGCCGCCTTGTTAAGGCGAGCCTGGCTGATAATGGTGTCAATGCAGATCGTCGTCTTGCCGGTCGAACGGTCGCCGATGATCAGCTCGCGCTGACCGCGGCCGATGGGGATCATGGCATCGATCGGCATGATACCGGTCTGCACGGGCTGGCTGACGGGACGGCGGCGAATGATGCCCGGGGCAAGCTTTTCGACCGGATAAGCGACGGTGCTCTGGATGGGACCCTTGCCGTCGACGGGCTCTCCGAGCGTATTCACAACGCGGCCCAGCAGACCCATGCCAACCGGCACCTGCAGCAGCTTGCCTGTGGTACGGACTTCGTTTCCTTCTTCAAGCTGTGTGTAGTCACCGAGAATGATGACCCCGACTTCGGTCTCTTCGAGGTTCAGCGCCAGGCCGGTGATTCCGTGACCGAGGTCGAGCATCTCGTTGAGCATCGCGTCGGTGAGGCCCTCCACACGGGCCACTCCGTCTCCGATTTCGCGGATGGTGCCGACGTTTTCCCTGGCTGCCGATGCCTTGACGCCAGCGATCTGATCTTCAATTTCCTTCAACAGGTCAGCCATATAGCTATCACCTTGATTGGCGGTTAACTCCTGCTCTCGATCTGTTTGTTCGAACCGTCGATGCCAAAGTTTCTCTGCAGTTGTTCGAGCGCCCGGCGCACACTTCCGTCATAGACATCGCTGCCCACCTGAATGCGCATGCCCCCGATCAAAGCCGGATCGAGGGAGAAGGCGGTGGCAATGCCCGGGCCATAGGCTCGCACCAATCCATCTTGAATATTCGCCTGCAAATCGGACGGGACGGGTGCGGCGCTCTCGACCTTGGCGAGGCGCGACAGATGAGCGAGCTTCACGAGGCGCTGAAATTGTCCGATCAGCAGCAGGTAGCCGCGGCGACGAGACTGGAGAATCTTCTGCACCACCTGGCGCACGCGGCCCTCATCGAGCAGGCCGTCGACAAGACAGAGGTGGAACATCCGCCTGGCTTCGCGCGCGGCTTGTCGCTTTGTGATCATGACTCGTTCTGGCCTCCCATCAGGCCATCAGCCGGCGGGCGGTCTCTTCCGACAGCCGCCGCTGATCTTCCGGAGTGAGAATCTTTCCAGTGACATGAGCGGTCGTCTCGACTACCAATCGACCGATTTCCTGTTTCAGTTCTTGGAACATCCGGGAGTGTTCCTGCGCAGCAGCTTCGTGCGCCTGGAGAATGATCAGCTGGGCGGATGCTATGGCTTTCTGAGTCTCTTCTTCTTTCACCCGGGCAGCTGCGGCACGAGACTCGGCAATCAGCCGCGTGGCTTCATCGTCGGCCTTCCGCAGTATCTCGTGGCGTTCGAGCTCAGCCTCGGCGAGGCTCTCTGAGCTTTTCTTCGCATCGTCCAGTCCCTGAGCGATTTTCTTCCGGCGTTCCTCGAGAACCTTGAGAACAGGACGGTAAGCATATCGCTGCAAGAGAATACAGACGATGGAAAAGCTGATGATCTGCGCACCCAGATGCCGCCAATCCACACCGAAATCACTGGCGATCCTCTGGAGTTGTCCTCCGCTGTCCCATGTTGCGAGCCAGACTAAGGGATTCATAGTAGCCTCGAGTGCCACGGCGCTGGAGAGCTCAACCAGACGCCATAGCTGCTCCATTACCTGACCAGAAACAACGCGTAAAATACGATCGCTTCAGCAAAGGCGATCGCCAGAATCGACTGAACGAGGATTTTTGTGGAGGCGTCGGGATTGCGTCCCACAGCTTCTGAAGCTTTCATTCCGATTAATCCCACGCCCAGGGCCGCACCCAGCGCCGCCAGTCCAACGTGTATGCTTCCGCTCATATCAGTTTCCCTTTCCCTCCCGGCGTGTCCGCAATGAATACATACAGAGCCGGCAAAAACGACACCCTAAGCATGCGCAGTCTCCGGAGTTCCGTCTTCGTGCTGGCAGATCAGCATCGTAAAGACCGCAGTGAGCAACATGAACACCAATGCCTGCACGAGCCCCATGAGCACTTCCATCAGGTAAAACGGAACGGCCACTAGCCAGCCGAATCCTGGAACCAGCGTTAACATGGCTTCCAGCAGATTCTCGCCGGCATAGACATTGCCGTAGAGACGAAAACTAAGGGAGACCGGCCGGAACAAGATAGAGATGACCTCAAGACAGCCGGCGACGAAGAAGACAATCGCCATGAGAATCTTCAATACGCCCTGGGTCTCACCCTTGGGTGCGAATATCTCCTTGATGAATCCGCGCAGGCCGATTTCTTGAAAGGCCCACACGAGCCAGCAGGCGAAGTAAACGAGAGCCATCGCGAAGGTCATGTTGACATCCGCGTTGGCGCCGCGAAGCAAAGGTTGGTCGATCTTGAAGCCATGGGCGGTCTGATGGCCCCAGCCAATGGAACCGATTCCCGGAATCAGCCC
>DATAQX010000170.1:0-12983 GCA_036264455.1 Silvibacterium sp.
CTCCCTATGCTCTCTTCGCAGGAGAAAGCGGCGCTGGATATTGCCGGCACTGGTCCGGCTCTGATCACGCAGGAAGCAGAAGACCAGCCGGCTCTCACCTCGCTCGCGCAGTACTTCGACCTTCATGCTGATGCTCGCGGCGAATCGGCAGCGCTCGTTTACGGGGAATCGCGTATCAGCTGGAACGACTTACGTCGCCGAAGCCTCCGCTTTGCCTGCACCATGCAAAATCTGGGCATACGTGCCGGTCAAACCGTCGCAGTGCGAATCGAGCCGAGTGCGGATTCAGTCGCCTCCGTCATCGCAACTTTACGTCTCAGCGCGGTGGTACTGCCTGTGCCCGCCAGCGTCAGTTCGGTGGAATGGCAAAAGATCCGCGCTGAATTCCAGCCAAGGTTGTCTCTGGCAGGGCGTAGCTTTGCTGAGAAGTTCTCATCTGTAACCGCTTTTGAGCAACTGGAAGCCGAGCACTTCACGCCCGTTGAGGGCGTCTCCGATCTTCCCCACCCCGCGCAGGACACGGCATGGCTTGGTGCGAAAATAAGTGCTGATGGCGGTTACGAAAGCATTTCTGCATCCCATGCCGGTACTCTCAGAAGCTTACAGAGTGCGACCCAGGCTCTAGGTCTCACAAGCAGAGACGCTGTACTTGTCTTTCCGGCAACTGATTTGTCGCCGCTTGCATCGGTGGACGTATGGATGGATCTACTCCTCCCGCTGCTCGCTGGCGCTACCGTCGTATATTCTTTCGAGTCCTCCGCCAACCAGCTGCAAGTGTTGCTCGATCGCGAGCAAATCTCCTTTGCTTTCGGTACTCCCGCCGAATGGTCTGGCCTCCTCGGCGGAGGCTGGGCTGGCGATCGCAGGATCAATCTCGTCTGCCGCGGATCGCGTTTCTCCTCGACTATCGTGGAGCAGCTAACCAAGTCTCCCTGCCGCGTCTGGTCGCTGCTTTCGTCGGCGGCTACAGCGGGGCCCTTCGGCGTCGAGTGCCTCGCTCCATCGCAACAATCCAGGGGATCTTCGCAGCCTCGCCAATGGCCGCTCGCTTCAATGCCGGGCGACCGCCTGCATATCGTCGATGCCTGGGGCAATCCTGCTCCCTTTGCCGTGCCAGGCGAACTTATCGTTCATCGGGATTCAGCCGACCTGCGGCCCGGATATACCGCCCGCTATTCGCCCGCTCAGGGATTTGAAGTCGTAGACCAGCTCGACCGCTCAGTGCGACTCCACGGCTATCGCCTGAGACTCGGCGAACTCGAAGATCTTCTTCTTCAGGAACCAGGCGTGGCCACCGCGGAAGCAGCCCTTCAGCCCGACGTAACCGGCAAGCCGGCACTCGTCGCCTACATTACAGGCAGGAATGGAGGGCACCCTTCAGCCTCTGCCGTCGGTGCCTGGCTCAAGTCTATCGGCCCACAGCATTTGGCCTCAGCGGAGGTGATTGCGGTCGCATCTATTCCCCGCCGCCTGGATGGCTCAGCCGACCTCGCGGTACTTCCAACACCTGGATCGTCTCCGCTTGCCCCTTTTGAGGATTCCGGCTACGTTCCTCCCCGCGACGAACTCGAAAGCAGCCTTGTCTCCATCTGGGAGTCAGTTCTCGGGATACGCGGCATAGGCATCTGCACCAACTTCTTCACCCTGGGCGGCTATTCTCTGACGATCGTCCGGCTCTTCGCAAACATCAATCGAGCCCTGTCCTTATCGCTGCCGATTACGACCATCTTCAATGCTCCCACCATTGAGCAACTGGCAGATATTATCCGTGGCCGCACCATTTATTCGCCCCTGGTGCCAGTACAACCCAAAGGCTCCAAGCCACCATTTTTCCTGATCCACTCCTATCTTTTGTATGCAAGCCTTCCCACAGTGCTGGGCGAGGATCGGCCGTTCTACGGTCTCCGCGAGCTCGACAAATCTATGACTATGGAAGATAGGGTCGCCTCTTACGCGAAGGAAATACGTTCCGTTCAGCCCAACGGGCCCTACTACATTGGCGGATGGTGCGCCGCCGGTCCGCTCGCCGTCGAAACTGCAAGGCAGTTCCTCAATGCCGGAGAAGAAGTCGGAATGGTCGTTCTCTTCGACTCCTGGCGTCCTGGATATGCCGCTGAACTGGCTGTGCAGCAGAAGAACATGCCCGAGATGGCCTTGCGTGCCAGACTTCGCCGGAAGTACCTTTTCCATCGCAACAAACTGAGGCCTCTGTCGCGTAGCGGCAAAATGAAATATGCCTGGAATGCAGCCCTGCAAAAGTTTTCCTCAATGCGTGGCAGTTTCTTCGTGAAGCACTGGGCCTCAGCACAACGGCTTTTCACCCTCTTCGGACTCCCGCTACCGCACTTCATGCACAATGTCAGTCTTGAAACGCTGGAAGCGATCCGAACCTATGATGGCCTGCCTTTCCTCGGACGCATTACGTTGATCCGTGCAACCGACGCGGTTTACATTCCGGGTGCAGAGCCCGGTTGTGGCTGGGGCGCAATAGCTAATAAGGGTATCGACGTTCAATGGGCCCCGGGCACTCATGAGTCCATGTTCCTCGAACCTAATCTGCAAGCTGTTGGCAGCATTGTCCGAAGCAGTCTTGAGAAGGCCAATGGCATTAACTCCTGATTTGAACGCCACTGGCAATCTTCGTGCTTCGCAGGACAACGCGGCTGTCAACTTCAGCCTTGTTCCGGTACCTCGCCTTGAAAAGGGCGAAGTCCATATCTGGAGACTCGAACCTGAGCCGGCAGTCGAGCTCTCGCACTATTTCCACCTCCTCGACCGTGGTGAGCAGGACCGTGCCGGGCGCTTCCGCTTTCAACATCTCACCAGGAGCTTCATCGTCGATCACGGCAGGCTTCGACTGATTCTCGGCGCATACACGCGATCCAACCCCGAAGATCTTGTTTTTAGTCTGAATAAATTCGGCAAGCCCCGTCTCGAGGATCTCGACAGCGGGCTGCGCTTCAATCTTTCTCACACCGAGGGACTCACCCTGCTCGCCCTGTGTCTCGACGCCGAAATTGGAATCGACGTGGAAGCAGTGCGGCCCATGGAAGATTGGCAGGAGGTTGCACGATCGCATTTCTCAATACGAGAGAATGATGCCCTGAAGAGCACCATTAGATCCGACCGTCAAAATGCTTTTTTTCGTTGCTGGACCCGGAAGGAAGCCTTTCTCAAAGCCAACGGACACGGTCTGTCCATGCCACTCGATTCGTTCGCCGTCAGTCTGGCCCCTGAAGAGTTTCCGGCCCTTCTCGATTGTGCATGGGACCCGCATGAAACGTCGAGATGGCTTCTGTTTTCACTCGAGCTGGGGCAGAAATTCATCGGTGCCCTGGCAATTGAGAACCATGAATGGAAGATCCGTTCCTTCGACTGGACCGGACTGCCCAAATGCCTGTAAAAGTCCGGGCATCAGCAGTTTTGTTACAGGCTAATATTAACGATCGATCACTATTACGAGTAGCAGTAATATGTATCTACAATAGTTACATTTTCTATGAAAGAACCTGTTTTGACGCAAACGATATCATCTTCTCGCATCCAATCCATGCGGTCTCTGATCGAAAGCCGCCGCTGGCTTATAGTTCTCGCAGCCGTGGGGACACTGTTGCGTTTTGCCCTTATCGCGTTGACTCCCAAAGAGCACTTTTTAGATGAAGTCGTTTACGACTATATCGGCGTTTCCCTCTCTCATGGGTTGGGCTTCAAGGACATCGGCTTCCTGGCTTACCGCGCCCCGGGCCAGCCTGCCCTCATTGGGCTCATCTTTACCCTCTTCGGGCATCGTCCTGTAATTGTTGAGATAGTCGGAGCTCTGCTGCTTGCCAGCTTGCCCTTTCTTTGCAGCCGCATCGGCCTCGGCCTCGGTCTCAGTCCCTTAGCCGCCAATCTCGGAGCCACTATGGCGACCTTTCACCCCGGCCTGACTTATGCCAGCACCACTCTTTATCCCACTGTCCTGACCACCGTAGCGCTCACCTCGGGAATTTGGCTGTGCTCGGAATCTCTCGAGCGCAATCGAGCCATCTGGGGAATTACTGCCGGTCTTGCGCTTGGTGTCGCCGGAGCAGCCACTACTACATTCGCGCCGTTCGCTTTACTCGCCGCGGTCATCATCGCCTTCAAACGACGCCTGAAAATGGCCGCCCTGGTTGCCGTTGTCGGGCTCGCGCCGGCGCTGGCCTGGATGATTAGAAATGAAATCGTTCTGCATGCTTTCGTCCTGTCTACCAATGGAGGCTACAACCTCGAACTCGGAGCCAATGATCAAGCCACCCCTCGTTCCGGTAACTGGGTCGATCCCCCGCTCGACTGGACTGTCGGCGAAGTGCGCTTCGACCACAACCTTCGTGAGCAGGCTATGGCCTGGATTCGTGCCCATCCCGTTCGCTATGCTGAGCTCTCTGTCCTTCGTGCTTTAGCCGTCTTCGATTCCGTGGGCAAACCGAGAACGCAAGGACTGCATTCCGGCCGCCTCGCACATATTGCCGGATACGCCCTTCTACCAGTCGTACTGCTGGGCGTCGCTGGCCTTATTCTTTACCGCCGGCATTCCCTCGCCTGGCTCACCGCCGCAGCTCTGGCGCTGGTCGTCTTCAGTTCAGCCTTCACTCTGGCCAAGCCTCGCTTTCGCTTTCCCGTTGATCCTCTGCTCTGCGTCTTTGCCATGGGTACGGTCTTGACCATCAAACGCCGTATCCTACCGTCCGGCTACAGCACATCTGGAGGGGGCTTGAATGGATAATTTGAAAGCATCCATCCATGCAAACCCGATAAGGATTAATGTGGTTCGGGTTGATCTGCAACTCGACTTCCGTATACGATCGAGTTATAAAAGCCCGGCACAAGCAACCCCCAAACTTGCACAGGCATGTGATTATGTCGTGACATCGTCACCAGATGTCGAGCCAGGCGAAGTACCCTTTCGATATCAACGGATCCACCGTCCCCGAATAAGCTTGAATTGGATCCAGACAGCTAGTTCGCTATGAAACTTAAATACCTTCCACCTCTCGATGGCATACGAGCCTGCGCTTTTTCATTGGTCCTCATCTCGCATGTGGGCCTTGGCGACCTGGTGCCCGGAGGCATGGGAGTTACGATTTTCTTTTTCCTCAGCGGATACCTGATCACTAGCCTCCTGCGCGCGGAATGGTCAGAAACACAACACATCTCGCTCCCGCAATTCTATTTGCGCCGTTGTTTCCGGATACTTCCGCCCTTATATCTCGTCGTAGCCATCACTTTCTTGCTGGACCTTATTCATATCCCTGTCCATCAGAGCACCGGGCTCGGACTAAGCTCTATCTTGTTTTATTTCTATAACTATGCCGCATTAACGCATCTTGTATCGCCCGGCATACCAGTCGGTCTTGAGGTAGCCTGGTCACTGATGATCGAGGAGCACTTTTATCTGCTCTTCCCCCTCGTTTATCTGTTTCTGCTGAAACGCTCGGTGTCGAAGCGCTCGACAATTTCCATCCTTCTTGGCGGATGCGCCATTGCCCTTATCTGGCGAACAATTCTCGTCTTCCTGTTTCATACTTCCCTTGTCAGCTCTTCAATGCCTTGGACATACATGGCTACAGATGCGCGCTTCGATTCCATCCTGTGGGGTTGTATTCTCGCGATCGGCGCAAATCCATGGTGTGGCGACAAGGTTGCCTTCTTTGAAAAGCACAGAGCAAAACTAGGCGCCGCCGGCCTTATCCTGCTGCTCGGAACAGTCGTCTTTCGCGAGCCGCATTTTCGGGAAACTTTTCGGTACACGCTTCAAGGTATCGCACTGTTCCCTATCTTTTATTACGTGGTGGCGACACCTCACCATTGGCAGGCGAGATGGCTCACCTGGGCTCCATTGCGGTGGGTTGGATTAGTCTCCTATACCATGTATCTCAGTCATTTTTCTATCTTTTTGATTTTGCGCTCTTATATAAAGGGACATTCAGTGGTGGTCGCTCTTCTTGCGGCGCTGTTGTGCGGACTCTTTTCCGAAGCTGTTCGCCGCTCAGTCGAGATTCCGGCTCGTGGCTTTATGAAGAAGCTGTCGCAATCCAGAGCGATTCGTGCTGCAAAGCGGGAGCTGGAGCCCACATCGCCGTAAATTGCGATCTATTGTGCTGCTGATTTTGCTCTGTCCGTTTCGGAACGCGAGTGCGCGATGCAAGTGTCGCGAAGCGATAAGCGCAGCCTTACCTGTTCTCTAAGGGTGCAACGCGCGATGAGACATCACAACATGGTGGTGATAGGCAGCAATGGTCCAGGCCGCGATAATCATGAGCCACACTAGTATTACTACGAGCACAATAGCTCTGGTCTTTTTTTGCACCTTACCCTCGTCCGCCGTCGAATTCTATCACACGGCTTAATCGAGATTTGCCGCTGTTCGTAACCTTAGCCTTAATGAGCACTCGCTCCGTCGAACACCTGGAACTCGCGGATCGCTGCTTGCCCTGAGGTTGCGAGCAGCTTCAGCCGCACACTCTGTGCAGTAACTGGCTCAAAGATGTCGATTTTCTTGTGCCCGATGGCATTTGCGTGCGCCACCTGCTTCCACACGCCATTCGCGAGAACCTCAACAGAGTATTCCTCCACATGCTGCCCGTCGTTCAGCCTTTCCATCGTCATCACACGATCGAATGTCTGCGGCTCGGCAAACTTGACTGTAAGCGTTGGAACACTCCCGTTTGCCGGCGCCACCCAGAAAGTATTTACGTCGCCATCCAGTGCATGTTCTGCGCCGCTGTCCAGGGCGGCGTGATGAAGCGCGAGGTTGTTGCCGTACACGGCCCGTACCCTGGCTCCAAATTCGGCTAACCGCGCAACATCCGCGGCGGGAATTTTGCCCGAACGGTCTGGCGCCAGCCCCAGCATCAGCTGCGCGCCGCGGCCGACGGTGTTGTTATATACGTCCATCAGCTCATCGACGCTCTTCAGCGTCGCGTCGGCATTTGGATGCCAGAACCACTGTTCCCTGTGCAATGGTGTATCCGCCTCAACAGGCCGCCACCGGAGATATCCAGCGCGGTCTACCACATTCCAGTTTTCAAAAGGAACCTTGCCGCTCTCTGTACCCACCCATCGCAGATCGGCATATTTGTAGAGAGCCATATCGGCAAAGATCATCGTATTGGGTTGGTAGGTACGCAAGTGTTCGACAATGGTGTCGAAGTCGTATTTCCGGCCGGCGCTGCCAGCCCCGTCCAGCCAGAATTCCTCCAGAGACCCGTAGTTTGTGGAAAGCTCTTCAAGCTGCGCAAGGTAATATTTGTCGTACTCTTCAGCGTTGGCGTACCGAGGTTCGTGACGGTCCCACGGAGAGAGATAAACTCCGAAACGAAGACCGTGGTTTCGCGCCGAATCGGCCGCCATACGAACCAGGTCGCCCTTGCCATTCAACCATGGACTGTTCTTCACGCCATATTCCGTCTGTGCACTGGGCCAGAGCGTAAAGCCGTCATGGTGTTTCGCCACTAGGACGACGTAGCGAATTCCGGCTGCTTTTGCCGCTTCCATCCACTGATCGGTATCCACGTGTTCGGGATTGAAAACCTGGGGCGACGCGGTACCGTCTCCCCACTCACGATCGAGAAAGGTATTGGTCCCGAAATGAATAATCGCTCCGACCTCGAGATCCTGCCAGTCAAGCTGCTGCGGGCTCGGCTTTATATCCGTAATATTTTGTGCGGCGCCGATCACCGGGAAAACAAAAGCAAGAGCAACAAGAAGAGCGGGCAACGTTCGCAAAGTAAACCTCCGGACTCACCGCAAGCTTATCTTGAAAGTAATTGCAGGGATTCAACAATCACAGATCCAACTTCAGAGGATTAGCCCTTCGAATCGACTCGTACCGGAGCTCAGAAAGGGCGGCTTCCGTTACTCACTTCGGATTCCTGCCCAGATCAGTCAGATTGCTTTTAGCCAGAACCATCTCTACGCTCTTCAGATGACGCCGCATGGCAGCCCTGGCGCCGAGAGCATCATGAGTCGATAAGGCAGCGTAAATCGCCTTGTGCTCTGCCAGGGTCCTTTCCTGATTCGCCAGGTGTCCTGTATGTTCACTCAATTTGTGAAACATGGGAGAAAACATTCCATGCCACAACCTCGCGACGAAATCCGCAAGTACGCTATTTCCAGCGACATTGGCTATCAGTACGTGGAATGCCTGGTCTACCTCACGCGCATGGGCTCCGGAAGCCATAATCTGTTCCATTTCCTGGATCGTTCCGTCGATCGCGATGAGGTCCTTATCCGTAGCGCGAATCGCAGCTTCTGCTGCAACTTCACCCTCGATCAGAAGGCGCGCATGCAGAAGCTCAAATGGGCCGGGACCGGCATCAACCATGGGAAACAGCAACTTGCCGCGATCACGAATGTAGGTGCCGGATCCGGTGCGAATCTCTACCAGACCCGCTATTTCAAGCGCGATGAGAGCTTCCCGCACCGTCGGCCGGCTTACCCCCAGCTGCAGCGCGAGATCCTTCTCCGCGGGTAAGCGGTCACCCGCGGAAATACTACCAGCCTGAATCTGGTGCTTGATACGCTCTGCGACTTGCTGGTAAAGACGTCTGCTTACGATCGGGTCCAGTGCCATTCCGTCAACATCCATTTCTGGGGGGGCGCTTTTATCGTAAGTCACATCACATGTCCTGACTTTGATTCCTTTGAAAACGAAAAACTATTGACGGCCTCACCACAACGAATAGCATCAAGCTGCCAGACATGTTTACGCCCGTATCCGGTTCTGAGTCAATAAGCGGACACTTGCCAAGCCGTCCTCTTATGAGTTAAGCGATTAATTATAAGCAATTTATCTGATTTTATTACTGGCTGGAAACGCAAAAGATGTCTAGCGGTTCAGTTTTTCATCTAAGAAATCTGCCTTACAGCTTGACAAGTCTGCTTGGCCGAGCCTAATGTGCGCGTGGCCAAAAATCTCATCCCGCTGAATGGCTTTCCCGTCCGAACCGACTCCGTAGACGGATTCCGGAACCCTCGAAAAATTGCGCAAGAACTTGAAGACGACTCATTTTGGAGGAAGTGATGAAACAACGAGCAAATGCATTGTTGTGGGACGCAAACTCAAACATTCCCG
The DNA here is from genome assembly GCA_036264455.1 of Silvibacterium sp. GTDB lineage: Bacteria > Acidobacteriota > Terriglobia > Terriglobales > Acidobacteriaceae > Silvibacterium. Next base: position 9,098 of record DATAQX010000170.1, read on the forward strand.
TGCTGCGAAGACTTGCAATCAGCTTCCTGGTAGCGATGCTACTGGGGCTATCAGGATCTCTTGCCACCTTCCGTGTGCATGCCCAGGCCGTTTCGGCAACGCTGGTCGGCACGATTTCAGACTCGACCGGCGCAGGCGTTGTCGGCGCGAAGGTCACCATTCTTGAAGTGGCCACCGGGATCAGCCGGACTACAGAGACGAATGAGAGCGGCAACTATACGTTTCCTGATCTGACGCCAGGGACTTATGGAGTAACTGTCGAGGCCAAGGGCTTCAAGAAGGTGACGCGGCCCAGCGTCGATGTAGTTGTCAACACCACCACCCGCGTTGACCTTGACCTTCAACCAGGCAGCGCCACCGAGACAATTACCGTTACCGCCGCCCCCGCCATCATGCAGACCGACCGCGCCGATGTGAGCACCAACCTTGAATCGCACGTGATCCAGAGCATGCCGCTTTCCGTCAACCAGAATTTCCAGAGCCTGCTCACTCTGGTTCCCGGCGTCGGGCCGCCAGTCTTCCAGCACTCGCAGTTTTTCAATGCGTCGAGTTCAATCCAGTCGGAGGTAAACGGCCAGCCCCGTGAAGGCAATAGCTTTCAGATTGAAGGCATCGACGACGACCAGCGCACCGGCCTGCTTCAGATCCTCATTCCCCCGGCACAGGCGATTGAGACCGTGGATGTCTCGACGAGCAATTTTGAAGCCGAACTGGGCCGCGCCATCGGCACCGTAAGCAACGTGATCATCAAGTCAGGCACCAACAAATTTCACGGCATGGCCACCTGGTTCGTACAGAACAGCGCGTTTAACGCCCGGGCTTACTTCAATAAGTCCGTGGGACACCTGGCGTACAACTATTTCGGCGGCGGACTCGGGGGCCCCATTATCAAAGACAAGCTCTTCTTCTATGCCGACTACTTTCGCTCTCCCGACCATGAAGCCAACTCCAACATCCTGACCATTCCTCCGACCCAGTGGTACACACCCAACGCGCAGGGCAATATCGACCTGAGCGGCCCGCTTCAAGCCAGCGGCAAAGGACAGATTTACGACCCGGCGACCGGCAATCCCGACGGTTCCGGACGCACGCCCTTCCCGAACAATCAGATTCCCTACAACCGGGTGAATCCGGTATCCATTGCGTTGATGAAGCTGCTGCCTGCGCCCAATGCGAATCTCGCGACGTCCACCACCTCGCCGAGCAATAACTTTTCGATCAACCTGCCCTTCCAGAAAACGACAAATCGGTACGACATTAAGGTCGACTATCAGATCACACAGAAGGATCATCTGAGTGGTCGGGTTAACTACCAGGGCATCACCACCTTCCAGGCCCCGGCTTTTGGAGCCGCCGGCGGTGGCCCGGCCAATGGCGCCTTTTCCGGTACGGGAACGCAGGCAACATACAGCAGTGGCTTGAACTATGACCGGGCTTTCTCCGGAACGCTTCTTACCGAAGCGCGCTTCGGCGTGGCGCATTACGGTAACAGCGCGACTCCCACTGGCTATGGAACCCAATACGCCACGCAGGTCGGAATTCCAGGCGTCAACATCAGCCAATTCACGAGCGGGCAGGTGGGCATACTAATGTCCGACTTCACCGGAAGCGCCAACCCCCCACTTATCGGCTACTCGGCTTCTCTCCCCTGGATCCGCACCGAAACCAACATCGATGCCGTAAACCACTGGACCAAGATCATCCGCAATCACACCCTCAAATTCGGCGCCGACCTCCGGCGCGTCCGCGACGATCTGCTCCAGGACCAGACCTTCAGCCCGCGCGGAGCGATTACCTTCGCTGAAAACAACACCTCCGAGCCTGGCGCGTCCACAAACATCGCCAATGAAATGGCCAGCTTCCTTCTCGATGTCCCGCAGCAGTCAGGCCGTGACATCAATACGTACTTCCCCGCCTTCCGCGCCTGGTGGCTCTTCGCCTTCGCGGGAGACAAGTGGCAGGTCACGCCTAAGTTGACCGCAGACCTCGGGCTCCGCTGGGAGTTTTATCCTCCAGCCACTCCGAAGAACGCCGGAGGCTTTTCCAACTATGATCCGACCACGAACTCCCTGGTCATTGCAGGCGTGGGTTCAAATCCGTCCAATCTCGGTTTAAAAACGAGGTTCACCTATTTCGCCCCGCGGGTCGGCTTTGCCTACCGGGCGACCGATCAGACGGTCGTTCGTGGAGGATTCGGTCTTAGCTACAACCCGTTTGAGGACAACACCTATGCGTACAACTATCCGGTGCGCGCCAACAACAGCTTCCAGCAGCTCAATGCCTTTCAGCCAGCGCTTTTGAGCGATGGAACCCCAGCAACCTTCCAGGCAGGTTTTCCGGCGCCGGTACCGATTGCGATTCCCAGCAACGGCATCATCAATGCATCATCAACTCCGCAACTTCTCAGCCAGGCCTATGTAGTAATCCCCAGGGACTTTCACAACCCTTACGTGGAGTCATGGAATCTTACCGTTCAACAGGCTTTGCCGGCACAGTTTTCCCTGCAGATAGCCTACGTGGGAAATCACGGCGTCCACATCGGTGTGGCGCAAAACATCAATCTGCCGCCGGCCCTTGGCCTCGGCACCGCCGGCCAGCCGGAATTCATCGCTTTCAATCGCAGTGCGGCGACCACCGTGTATTTCCTGGGCTATTCCTCAAACTACAATTCTCTGCAAGTGCAGTTGAACCGCCGCTTTGCTAACAGCCTGGGTTCGCTGACCTCCTTTACCTGGGGCAAGGGCCTCGGCTACCAGACCGGCGATGATGGGAACCTTTTGTTCTGGCTCGATCAGCACCACAACTACGCGCCTAACGATTACGACCACCGGCTCAACTTCGAGCAGAGCCTTATCTATGAGCTGCCCTTCGGCCCCGGCAAGCACTGGCTGAGCACCGGTGTCGCTTCCCGGGTGCTGGGCGGCTGGAGTCTCGGAGCCATCATTTCCGTGTACTCGGGGCTGCCCTTCAACGTCACCGCCAACGGGGGCACCATCAACACGCCGGGACAGCAGCAGATGGCGAACCTGGTGGGAGGCTACCGCGTCCTTCATCACATCGGGCCGGGAAATCAATGGTTCGATCCCAAGGCCTTCGCGCAGCCCGCAGGCTGCCCCAAGACAGGTCCGTGCCCGATCGAGTATGGAACCACGATGGGGAACGTGAGCAGAAACAGGTATTATGGCCCCGGATACATCCAGAACAACGTCTCGCTCTTCAAAACCTTTGCCATCTGGGAAAGCCTCTCGTTAGAGATGCGAGCGGACGCCTTCCAACTGAGCAACACTCCACAGTTAGCCAGCCCTCAAGGCTCCATCACCAGCACCAACTTCGGACAGGTGACCAGTACCGTAGGCAGCGGCACAGGGGTCAACGGAATAGGAGGTGGCCGTTCGCTTCAGTTCTCCGGAACCTTGCGCTTCTAAAGGTAGTAAGCGAAGGCCAGTGCGCATTTCGCAGCTTTCCCGGGACTTCAAAGCTTGATGCACTGCTTCTTTTTACTCCCCGGCCTTCGCGGACGCGTCACAACCACGATGCGACTGCGAAGGCCGCCATATGCTCTATTCTTAAGAAGCAATTCCAAACGGAGGAGTGGATGTCCGCATCGCGTCGTGACTTTTTGATGGGCCTGGCAGCAGCGGGCCTTGCCGGTAGATTTCCGTCCATGGCACATGCCGGTATTTCGTCTTATTTGGATGCGGGCGCTAGTTGCCCCTTTCGTCTAGCCGTCATCAACGATGAGCTTACTCAGGACTTCGAACGTGCCTGCCAGATCGCATCCAAGGACTTCGGCCTGCAATGGATCGAGCTACGCTCGATGTGGAACAAGAACGTCAGCGATCTCGACTCAAAGGAGATCGCCGAAGCCCGCAGAATTCTTGAGAAG
>DATAQX010000202.1:0-6093 GCA_036264455.1 Silvibacterium sp.
CTGCCAATCCAGATCATCTGTGAATATGCCTGGCATGCGCTCTTCGTAAAACAGCTTTTTGTACGGCCAGAACTCGCCGAACTTGCGCAGCACACGGCTGAATTTACCGTGATTGCCGCGCCGGAGTTTGAAGCTGTTCCAGAACGCGATGGTACTCGATCTGGCACCTTCATCCTCGCGGATTTCACTCGCAAGGTAATCCTGATTGGTGGCACGAAATACGCGGGCGAAATGAAGAAGTCGATCTTTGGCGTAATGAACTACCTGCTGCCCGGACGCGATGTCTTCCCCATGCACTGCTCGGCGAATATTGGAGCGAACGGGGAGACAGCGCTTTTCTTTGGCCTTTCAGGGACCGGCAAAACGACGCTTTCCGCCGATCTGCTGCGCCGCTTGATCGGCGATGACGAGCATGGCTGGAGCCCGAATGGAGTGTTTAACTTCGAAGGCGGATGCTATGCCAAGTGCGTTGACCTCTCCGAAGAAAAAGAGCCGCAGATTTATCATGCAATTCGCTTCGGCTCGGTGCTGGAGAACGTCGTCATCGACGCTAAGACTGGCGAGCCCGACTACAGCGACATTCGTCACACTGAGAACACACGCGCGGCCTATCCGATTGATTTCATTGCGAATGCGGTAATTCCCGGTGTGGGCGGCCATCCGAAGAACGTGCTCTTTCTCGCGGCCGATGCGTTCGGCGTGCTTCCTCCCATCGCGAAACTCTCGCCTGAGCAGGCTATGTATCACTTTCTCTCGGGATACACGGCGAAGCTGGCCGGAACCGAGGCCGGACTCGGCAGCGAGCCGGTACCTGAGTTCTCTGCCTGCTTCGGCTCTCCGTTCTTGCCGCTGGCGCCCAAAGTCTATGCTGAGATGCTGGGTAAACGACTGCGTCAGCATGAAGCGCAGTGCTGGCTTGTGAACACCGGTTGGACAGGCGGTGCGTTTGGCGTGGGGCAACGCATGAGGCTGAAGCACACACGCGCCATGGTGCACGCTGCGCTCGATGGACGCCTCGCCAAGTCCGATTTTGTGACCGAGGATGCATTTGGCTTGAGCATTCCTGCCAATTGCCCGGATGTGCCGAGCGAGTTGCTGCATCCCCGTAATGCGTGGGCCGACAAACAGGCCTACGACAAGCAGGCGCAGTTGCTGGCGGCAAAATTCCAGGAGAACTTTCGCAAATTCGATGCGCCGGAAAATGTGCGCGCCGCCGGTCCGAAATCTCGCAAATAGAATCTCTTAAATAGACGTTCCGAAAGCAGACATCATGTTTCTACGCAAGCTGCGCGTCCAGCGCGTAGATGTTCAAGGTCAATTGCAGCCTTGCCCCGTCGCCTGGATCGACAATTTCGCCATGCGGAATTTCACCAACGATGCGGTCTTCGATGATACGCTGCCAGCAGGTGACGGATTGCTCGAGGCAGGATTCCATGTGCCACTGCAGCGGTTACAGATTGCAATGGAAGACTGGTTTAGACGCAAAGGGTATCTTAAGCCTGGAGAGCGGGTCGAGATTTCGGAGTGAGCGAAACTCAGCCAGGTTGCCACGAAGATCTATGTGGAAGCAAAGCAGCTTGGACATTCTCCGATTTTGTCGCTCGTACGAGTGCGAAGCCCTCGCGCTCGCATGAATATTTCCAGGAGCCAACCTTTTCTTCTGGATTGTCATCATGATGGAATCGGCACCTTGGCAAGCAATGCGAAAAAGATGCTTCCATATTTCTTATTAAGAACGTGCACTGAACAGGCCATTAATCGAGATCACTGCAAAACATCAGCAACAAGTGGATTACCCCAGGAGCTATTCGTGATAATGCAAGAGGCTGAAGACGTCGTAGTCGGCGAACTTCTCCCGACCCTTGAGAAAGTCAAGCTCGACGGCGAAAGCCAGTCCGGCAATGTGTCCCCCGAGCTGTTGCACCAGCTTTACGGTCGCCTCCATCGTCCCGCCTGTAGCCAGCAAGTCGTCCACCAGGACAACGTTCTGACCAGGCTCGATGGCGTCCAGGTGAATTTCGAGCGAGTCCGACCCATACTCCAGATCGTAGGTAACACGGGCCGTCGAAGCCGGTAGTTTCCGCGGCTTGCGCACTGGAACAAATCCCGCATTTAGGCGGTATGCCAGCGCCGGACCGAAGATAAACCCGCGGGCCTCAATTCCCAACACCAGGTCGATGTCCTTCCCGATGTAGTGCGCCGCGAGTGCGTCGATCAGCTCGGCAAATCCCTTTTTGTCTTTGAGCAGCGTGGTGATGTCGTAAAAGAGAATGCCCGGCTTAGGAAAATCCGGTACCGTGCGGACTAGCTCTTTCAGCGGGTCGCAATTGATGGGGCTGTGCTGCGTCATTCTTTGAGGCAATTTAGAGATGCTCCTTTAGGCTGGAATTTTTACCAGGCCCCGTCAATCTGAAATGGTCCAAGCTCCTCACATTCGCTGTCGGCAAGCTCGTGCTCAACCACAGCATCCACTCGACTGCCGCGCGAACCTTTGTGCAACGCTGCCTGCAGTTCGGCAAGCACTTCCGGTTCGCCCGCAGCGACGACCTCCACGTGGCCGTCCTCCGTGTTGCGCACCCAGCCGTTCAGGCCCAGGGCGGCCGCTTCGCGGTGGACGTACCAGCGAAATCCGACCCCTTGTACGCGGCCTTTGATGAGGTAATGGCGGATCATGGAAAAGAGCGAAACAGAGCTCAGTTTCGCAGACGAAGGAATGAGGCGCAAGTATGGCTTGCCAGGTCAAGGTGTGTTGACGTGAAAGATAAGGAACGAAACAGCCGCATCTCTCCGTTCATCGACTTGAAGTCAACCATTTCTTGTCCTATATTCAGATTCCCAAGTGGCCTAATCGATGGCGGGTCGACCCGCTGCTACACTGTTCAATGCCAGCTCCTCGTCGAGCCTTGGATTATCCAATACAATCTCTATGAGTGTGATACGCCAACTCGCAGAGCATCTATCAAGGGGGAGGGTCTTCCGCCGTAGATTTCCTCAGCGGTATGGCGCAGTCCAGTTCTACGTCACCCCGGAGTGCGGGCTTCGATACTTTCGATCAAACCTTGAATCTGTCGATGTCAATCTGCTGAATTCTGCCAGTGAATTGGTCAAACCTGGCGCGGTGGTTTGGGATATCGGGGCAAATCTCGGGCTGTTTTCTTTCGCAGCAGCTGGACTGGCGGGTCCCTCCGGCAAGATATTCGCTGTCGAACCAGATATATATTTAGTAAATCTGTTGCGCCGGTCTTCTCGGTTAAATAACGACCAGGCGGCTCCAGTGACGGTTATCCCATGTGCGGCGGCTGACTCTCTTGCGCTCGAAACTTTTAATATTGCGCAACGGGCGCGGGCATCCAACTTTCTCTCAGGTTATGGATCAAGCCAGGCGGGCGGCATACGCGAAACCCAACGTGTCTTAACCGTTACCTTGGATTGGCTAGCCACACAAATCCCTCCGCCGAACTTGATCAAGATCGATACGGAAGGAGCTGATCTTCGTGTTTTGCACGGGGCTTCCCAGTTGCTCCGGGAGAAAAAGCCGGACATACTTTTTGAAGCTCAAGATTCCATCGCTGGCGAGGCGACCACATTTCTTTCAGACTTGGGATATACGCTCTTTGACGCGGATCTGCCACGCCAATCGCGTCAACCGCTATCCCGCGCTGCTTTTTCCACCCTGGCAATCTCGACCCATAAGGCGATGGTCCCGCCAGGTACTTCTCAGGCATAGCAAGCGACCAGGTGATAGCTTTAAAGCCGGAGTCACCTTCTCAATTCGCTAGCTTCATTTGATAAGACCTTCTACTGATAAAGACCTTCTACGGGCGCCATAAACTTCTACTCGCGGGCCAATGTCCCACAGCGCGGCCAAATGAATCGGCGCAGCCGAAACCGTGCCTACGAAAGTCCACGGAGGTTCTATGCCCGGCTCAGATACGCACCTTCGGCAGTATCCACGCGGATCTTTTCGCCTTCGTTGATGAAGGGTGGCACTTGCACGACGAGGCCGGTTTCGAGAGTCGCCGGCTTGGTGACCGAGGATGCAGTAGCCGACTTGAGGCCGGGTTCGGTCTCGACCACGGTCAGCTCGACAGTCTGTGGAAGTTCGATACCGACAGCCACTCCGTCGAAGAAGGACACGGTGATCTGCAGGTTCGGCGTCAGGTACTCGACGGCGTCACCGAGGGTGTCGTGCTTGAGGTGCGTCTGCTCGTAGTTCTCAGTGTTCATGAAGTAGTAGTCGTCGCCGTCGTTGTAAAGGAACTCCATGGAGATTTCATCGACCACCACGCGATCGATGGGATCGGGCGAGCGGAAACGATGCTCGAACATAGCGCCGGTGCGCAGGTTACGCAGCTTGGCCTGGATAAAGGCGCGCAGGTTGCCGGGCGTGCGGTGCTCGACGGAGAAGACGGCATGCAGCTCGTTGTTGTGCTTGATGATCATGCCCGGACGCATTTGTGTGGCGGGAATCGCCATAGAAACTAGCTCCTTACTTCGGTTTACTGGGAATTTTGCAGCAGATTCCGCGCTGGATGCTGGACAATTGCAAGACCTGCGCGGGAAACTCTCCAACTCTTAATTTTAGCAGGGAGAAGGGGTTGCGAACATTTACGGCTGACTTACTTTCCTCCAAAGAGCCGCGAGAAGAAGTGGCCGATACCGTGAAAGAATCCGCCCTGATTTGCCTTTTTCGCGGGCGGCGAGATCTGCGGACTGGTGGCTACCGGGGGTGGCATCTTTTCGTCCGGAGCGGCGCTGACGGCGCCGGGCTGTGCTGGATTCGGTGTGGCCTTCGCATCGTAGGTAATCGGCACATCGACCTGAGCATGCGCTACACCCGCCGGCACGACGGGCTGTGATGGCGGAGGTGGAGGCGGCTTCAATCCCTCGCTCTCGGCTAGTGGAAAGGCCGTATCGGCGGGCGTCGACGAGGGGCCCCCAATGGGTTGGCTCACGAGAGGTTGACTCCCGACGGGCTGACTGGGCTTCACTGGATTCGCGCTGTTGGTGACGATGCCAGGCGCAGCGCTTGCGACGGACATGGGCGGCGCGGCTGGACACCCGCACGGCTCGGGCTCGTTATCGACGACCTGCTGCAGGCTGCCATGCTCGAACATCACGCGCTGGTTGGGCTGCACGCGGTACAGGCCGCCTTCAAACTGGCTTGTCACGGTTACATACGGCGCATTCGCCCCGTGATTGTCGATGCAGGTATCGCCCTTCTCGTTCAGACGGATTTTCAGGTCCGCCTGGCCGGGTGCGGAAATGAGAATGCGCAGGTCGGGCGTCAGCAATACATCAGAATATTTACCTGGTGTGTAGCTGGCTTCGATTGCTCCGCGGTCGATCGCAATCATCAGCGCGGAGTCGGCGGCAGCATCGCTGGCAGGATTTGCGGAGTCTTTTGATAGATGCACTTTGGTCGATGCGCAGAGCCGCAGTTCTCCGCCGCGTACCAGCTGGATATGTGCAGTCGAATCGCCCGCAGTGATGGTCCCATTGTTGCCGATGCTGGCTTTGCCGTTCTCGACTGCGAGCGATCCCGAGAGAGAGACGCCCTCGGTGGGGACCCAGGCAATCGGCTGCTGTTGAGCATGAGCTGGAACCACAAATGCACCTGCGCCAAGCATCAGCAAAAATCGTAAGCGCACTGCTTCAGAGCTCCAGAAAATTCTTGATGAGTCGCTTGCCGTCGTCTGTCAGCACGCTCTCAGGGTGAAACTGCACACCTTCCACCGGGTACTTGTGATGACGCAGGCCCATGATGGTGCCGTCGGCAGTGCGCGCAGAGACTTCGAGATCGCCGGGAAGATTTTTGTCGGAGACGATGAGCGAGTGATAGCGTGTGCAGGTCATCGGGCTGGCGATGCCGGCGAAGATGGTCTTCCCGTCGTGTTCGACTTCGCTGGTTTTGCCGTGCATCAGCTTCGGTGCGCGGACTACGTCTCCGCCGAAGGCCGCTCCGATGGCCTGGTGGCCGAGACAAACGCCAAGGATCGGGACCTTGCCGGCGAATCGCTGGATGAGATCGATGCTGATGCCGGCCTCCTGAGGAGTGCAGGGCCCGGGCGAAAGCAGGATGCGCTCGGGGGC
>DATAQX010000216.1:0-5895 GCA_036264455.1 Silvibacterium sp.
TTGCGGCGGCGACACCAGCCTGGACGGATGCGACAACCGCGCAGGACGGGACAGCAGCCTGCTCGATCCTGCGAGAGAGGCGGCTAAGATCCGCGCCTTTTATGTGCATCCTGACTGGGCGCGCCGTGGAATCGGAACGAAGATTCTTGAACTCTGTGAAAACGCCGCGCGGGCCGAAGGCTTTACGCGCTTTGAGATGGGAGCCACACTCACCGGCGTGCCTCTTTACAGCCGTCATGGATACATTGAGGCCGAGCGCTTTGGCCTGCCGCTTGCCAACGGCGAATCGCTCACCGTGGTCCGCATGGTGAAATCGGATTAGCGGCTCTTCCGGGCGAGCTTCTTTTTTGTTTTCGGATTGGTTTGTTTTTTCGCGAGTGCCCGCTTCGCCTTGCGCGCTCTGCGCCTCAGCTCCTCGGGCGAATACATCGACTTGCGGCAGTTCTCCGCGCCACAGTTGCAGAACGCCTCGTCCTCGTCGCCATCGTACAGGTTGTAGTCGTAGGTCAGTTCTTCGCCTGCTGCTATATCGCGGATCGCCTTGACCCACACTCTGCCTTTGACCTCGCCCGTCTCGCAATTCGGATCGCACGAGTGGTTGATGAACATCGCAATGCCGTGTCCATCAATGACTTTCGATCCGTTGCCCAGGCCGAAGAGATATGTTGTCGGCGAGTCCTGGTATTTCTCGTCCGCCTCTTCTTTCGAGATGCGGGGGCCGGTGTACTCTACGACGCGCGAGCGCTTCCTGATCGGCTCCGTCGTGTAGCAGCCGGCGGCATGGATTTGAGAAGAGCGAATGATGAGCGTCATAGATGAAAAAGGGAAGTTTCTCGCCGAGTATAGCAACTCCGGTGCAGTCCATTTTCCGCTGCAGTTCATTTTCCGGTGCAGTCCATTTCACCGTCGGGAGGTCTAAACTAAAGAAGAGTCGATTCTCATGCGCATTTCGGCCGGCACTCTCGTTCTCCTGCTCGCGGCGCTGCCCTGTCACGGGCAGCAATCGTCGCAGAACTCCGCGCCGAACTCCGAACAGGGCCAGAGTTCCAGCCAGTCTCAGGCTCAGGATCAGAGCCAGCCGCAAAGTCAGTCAACAGACAAATCCCAGGCGCCTGACGGCGAACGAAAGCGGCTGCCGCTCGGTAAGCGTCCCGCAACAGCTGACGAAAACCCGTTCCCTGAAGATATTTCGAAGAAGGCTGCGGCGGCCGCCGGCAACCCCGCTCCGGACGCGCCATCAGCAGAGCCCGCAGCCAAATCAGACAAGCCCCCTGCGTCCTCTAACGACTCCCAGCCGGACTACTCATCCAGCCGAACCGGCCTCCCGGATCTGGATGCAGACAGCCGTGAAAGCCGCATCTCGAATGGCGCCGGCGGGTACATCCTCAATCCCCAACTCGCGATGCAGGACGTAAAGATTGGCGGCTTCTATCTCAACGCTGGCGATTACAAGGGAGCCTACGCGCGCTTTAAGGAAGCCACCGAAGTGAATCCTGAAAATGCCGACGCCGTCTTTGGATTAGCCGAGGCTGCGCGCGGCCTGAAGCTGAAGGATGAGGCTGCCGATAACTATCGCATTTACCTCGATGCCGTTCCCGACGGGCCAAAGTCGAAGGCGGCGCGCAAGGCGCTTGCCGCGCTGGGCGCCCCGCCTAAAAAATAGCCCTCCCGCTCACCCGGAGGGTGATGCAAACCTTAGTAGATCTTTTCCAGGAGCAATTCCACCAGGTAAACCAGCCCCAGCGGAACCAGCACCAGGTTTCGTACCACGGAGACGAAAGCCTTTTGTTTATGGGCCTCGCCCATTGCGCCCAATCGAGCCAACCCTCTGGCTATCCATACCAATGCGTAGTTCAGCAGCAAAAAGGCAGCCGTGAACAAGACCAGCTCCCATAACACGACGTGCAAATGCTTCCCCAGGTAAGCGCCGAAATTTTGCAGCGATCGTTGCAGGATGTCGTTGCCGTAAAAATGAAGCTGAAATGTTTTCCATCGCTCCGGAGTGAGGGTTACCCACACGGCCACCATGCATAGCAGGATTCGCCAAACCGTCAGGACCGCTTCCAGCAGCGTCAGCTTCCAGCGGGGGATCGGGTTCGTCTGCAGCAGCATATAGGCCCGCTCCGCTGCAGGCACAGCCGAGCAGGCCAGCAGCAGCAGTGGATGGCGCGCGACCGCTGCCCAGGTCTGCGCCCAGAATTCCCCGCTGTTATGCCATGCCGTCGTAAGTCCGATTGGCGTAAAACTCATCTGCCGTTGCCTTTTGTTATCTGATGCGCCCTCAGTCCCAGGCAGCATCATAGTCACTCGCGTTATAGTAGTCGCGTCCGCGCTTTTCTCTCTGCGCAGAGATTGTTTCTTCGCTGTCGGGAGAATTTCAGGAAGTAGTCATGGATCCGGCATTCGAAGATCTTCATAAGCTCTACCAGAAAAATCTGAGAGGCAAGGATCGCGACTCCTGCCAGCTTCATCCTGCCCATGCCTTTCGGGGAGACGAGGCCGCCTGGAGCACTCAGGACGTTATCGAGCACCTGGTGCTCACTTATCGCAGCACCGGCGCTCTTTTCGATCGATATCTCGCTCGAAATTCTCCAACCGGGAGCACCCGAAAGTGGAAGCACCGGGCGCTGCAGTTTCTTGTCATCCGCTGCGGAGGGTTTCCCCGCGGCGTGCAGGCTCCGGAGCACGCTCGTCCCGGTAAAGCTGATATGCCGCCCATGTCGGGAGAAGAACTCGCGGCCTGTATGCGGTCGGAACTGGAAAAGCTGGATGCCAAGATCGGCGAGTGTCAGCAAGCCTTCGAAAAGCGCGCCTTCGCCTCGCATTTCATCTTCGGACCCCTGACCGCCGACCAGTGGCGACGCTTCCACTTCGTCCACGGCAAGCACCATCTGGCGCAGCTCAAGCGCATTCGGAAGCAGACCAGAGCGGCCTGATCTCAAATCTCAGGGAAGGGAAGGTCCTGTACCAGCGAACGACTTCTGCGCCACGCGGCATCGGCAAGCACAACCGACGTCTCTATCTGCCGCTCGGGAATTGTCCAATACATTCTGAGCAGCCGGGTTTTCTCTTCGTGGCCCACCATTTGAAATCCGTGTTTCTCATAAAAGCGAATCGCCCACGCCGCATCGGCCCAGGTGCCTACCAGAACCGGACCAGCTGCCAGTTTCTTCAAATGAACCAGCAGCTGCGCGCCGATTCCTCGATTCTGGCTTTCCGTGCGCACGTAAGCATGACGAATCAGCGTTACGTCCTCGACCTCTTGCAGCCCCATCACTCCGACCAGATGGTCGTCGTCTTCGTAGCCCCAGAAGACAACATGATCGTCCATTTCGTGCCGCAGTTTCTCTCGGGACATGTACGGTTCAGCCAAGCGGTCAGCGGGAATGACGCCGCGATAAGCCAGTGCGCCATCGTTGATGATGCTCCAGATCGCCTCAAAATCATCTTCGCCACAGCGCCAGATCACAGATTTTGCAGCCTCCCGCTTCCGATGTCGATCTTCAATCGGACGTCCCCGGAACTTATTGGAAAAATCCCAGATACCACTCCACCATAGCCTGCCCCTCAAACACCGCATAGATCGCTCCCGCACACAGGAACGACCCCAACGGTATTCGCGCCGAAGCCTTATTTTCACCTTTGCGCAGAGCTATCCAAAGAATTCCGTACAGCGCCGCACCTACCACTGCAAGAAAAAAGGCTAACGTAGCATTCCCCGGACCCAGCCACGCCGCAATCATCGCGAAGAGCTTTGCATCCCCTAACCCCATGCCTTCGCGCCGACGCACCAGCCAGTACAGGCCGCGACTGGCCAGAATCAAAGCCGCCGCGCACACCGCCCAGCCCAGCGATGCGCCCGCGCAGCGCAGCCGTCCCAGCCATCCGCCATCGCACACCGCTCCGCTGTAGATAATGCCCAGCGTAATCCCCGGCAGCGTGAATGCGTCGGGCAGAAGCATTGTCTCCGCATCCATCGCTGCCAGGCCCAGCAGCAGGAAGCAAAATGCAGCCATGCCCAGGGCGGTGAGAGACCATCCGAGTTGCAGCCAGCACAGTACCCACAGCGCTGCGGTTGCCAGCTCGATCGCTGGATAGCGCCACGAGATTTGCTCCCCGCAATTCCGGCATCGTCCACGCAGCACAAGAAAGCTCAGCAGCGGGATGTTATCCACAGCCCGGATCGACGCGCCGCACTGCGGGCAGCGCGACCGCCCCGCAGCCACGGACTTGTGGCGCGGCAACCGGGAGATGCACACGTTCAGAAAGCTGCCGAAGACCAGACCCAACAGCCCGCAAAAGATACCCGCCAGTAGATTCACGCCCTGCACCAGCGGCAGTATACGCGGAGTGTCCGGCGCCCACGCTGCCATCGGGTAAACTGAATCCGATGCCACCCAGCGACAACCCCAGTCAGAATCCAGCCGGCAGTTTGGCTCAGAGCGTGGCTATCATGGAGCGCCTGCGCTCGCCCGGCGGCTGCCCCTGGGATCGCGAACAGAGCTTCGACTCCATCCGCAAATACACGCTTGAGGAAACGTATGAGGTCTTCGACGCTATCGAGCGCCGCGACTGGCCCGCCCTCAAGGACGAGCTCGGCGATCTCCTGCTGCAGGTGCTTTTCTACGCGCAAATGGCCTCCGAAGCCGGGTACTTCACCATCGAGGATGTAGCCGACGGCCTTAACCGCAAACTGATTCGTCGCCACCCCCACGTCTTCGGCGAAGAGGCTGCGGCGGCAGCAGGGAACAGCGCCACAGGCCTCGAGACCAATGGCATTGACGCCGGACAGGTCCTGCGCAACTGGGAGGAGATTAAAAAGCTGGAGAAGTCAGCCCACCCTGTACCGGAAGGACGCCTTGAAGTCATTCCGCGCTCGATGCCGGCACTCTCTGAGGCCGCCAAGCTGGGATCGAAAGCTGCCAAATCGGGCTTCGACTGGCCTGATATCTCCGGCCTGATTGATAAACTCCGCGAGGAGACCGGCGAACTTGAGGACGAAATCCGCCACGCGGGAAAATCCAATCATGCCGCTGCCGAAGAACTTGGAGATCTGCTGTTTACAGCCGTCAACCTCGCCCGTCACTTGAAGGTTGATCCGGAGCTTGCCCTGCGCGATACCAACGCCAAATTCCGCCGCCGCTTCCGCTTTATGGAGCAAACCAGCCCCAGGCCTCTCGAAGAGCTCTCGAGCGACGAACTTGAATCTCTATGGGCTGAGGCAAAACAGGTCGAGCGCCAGCCATGAACACAACCTCTACTCTGAACAGCACCGCCGAGCACACTGCTACTTTCCTTACTCGCGATGGGCGCCCCATTCTGGTCCGTTCCTGTCAGGGGTTTGAAGAGCTCGATGCCTGTGTCCAACTCCAGATCGGTACCTGGGGCTACTCCGATGGAGATGTCATCCCGCGTCGGGCCTTTGTGGTTGCACAGCGCATTGGCGGCCAGGTGGTTGGAGCCTTCGATCTCAGCCGCGCCGGGAAACCGGAAGGCACTGCTGAAGATCTCATCGGCTTCGCCATGTCTTTGCCGGGTGTGCAGACCGCAGATGCGCCAAACGCTGCTCCCCGTCCTTACCTGCACTCCCACATGCTCGCCGTCTCCTCTGATTACCGAAACGACGGCATCGGCCGCCAGCTCAAGCTTTTTCAGCGTCTCGAAGCTCTCGACCGTGGCATCGACCTCATGGAATGGACCTTCGATCCCCTGGAGATCAAAAATTCTTTCCTAAATATCCACAGGCTGGGGGTGATAGTTCGCAGCTATACATCAAACTTTTATGGTGTATCCTCATCTCGACTGCAAGGCGGGCTGCCTACGGACCGGCTGCACGCGGAATGGTATTTGCGTTCCGCGCGCGTCGAGGCGGCTCTGAGTGGGACGTCATCAAAA
>DATAQX010000024.1:0-8043 GCA_036264455.1 Silvibacterium sp.
GATGATTATGGAGTTCGTCGAAGGCGTAACGCTCGAAAAGAGGGCGAGCGAAGCTTCAATTCCGGTGAACGACGTACTGAATTACTCGACACAAGTGCTGGCTGCCCTCAGTTATGCGCACAGTAAGGGAGTAACGCATCGGGATATCAAACCGGCAAATATCATGATTACCTCGCATGGGCTGGTCAAGTTGATGGATTTTGGCATAGCCAAGTCCACTACCGACCTGCAGCTCACGCGTCCGGGCACGACCATGGGGTCGGTGTATTACATGTCTCCGGAGCAGGTGCGCGGAGGGACGGTCGATGCGCGTTCTGACATCTACTCTTTCGGAGTGACTCTCTACGAGATGCTCACCGGCCGTCGCCCTTTCCAAGCAGAGACGGCCTATAGCGTCCTGAATGCACAACTCAATGAAGCGCCAGCGCCGCCCAGCCAGATTAATCCGGCGCTTCCGGCAGAGCTCAACAACATAGTGCTGCGCGCCATGGTGAAGTCACCCGATGGCCGTTTTCAGACAGCAGAAGAATTTCGCGCGGCGCTGCGCAATCTCCAGGAACCAAAAGCGGAGGCTACCTCTTCACGTGTGGTGGCGGCAGCCGTGGCAAAACCGGCAATTGCTCCCGCGGCAAGCGCTCCCGTCAAGAGCCAGCGCAGTTTGTGGCTGGGCCTTGGCGCCGTGACGGCAATCATCGCCATGGTCGCGGCTGCAACACTCCTGCCGCGCATGCTTTCAACGCATGCCGGCCAAAAGACGCCTGCTCCTGTAACGGGGACGGCAACTCCCGCACAATCTTCTGGAAGCGGGAGTGGCGCGACCCAGACCCAGCAAGCGCAGGCAAGCCCGGCGGCTTCAGCGCCCAATCCGCTGACCAGTGCAACACCAGAGACGACGACCCAGCAGATGAGTCAACCAAGTCAACCAGCGCTGTCAATCGGACATGCTCCCGGAGATCATCCGCGGCCATTGCCGGGCGTCAGCAAAGCGGCTCCTGCGGCAGATGCAGCGAATGCTCCGCCTCCTGGCCCGTCGAAGCAGGAGATCGCTCAGGCACACGAAAGGATGATCCAACTCGGCGCCAAAGCCGATGCAGCCAAGGCCGGCATACAGCAGATGCGCAGCCAGCAGCAGACGCAGGGGCTGGATATGCGAGGCGACATCCTTGCGGCGATGAATCGGATGACTGCCTACCTGAACGAAGCTGATCACGCGCTCAGCCAAAATGACTTGCAGGCGGCGAGCGACAATATGGACCGCGCAGAAAAAGAACTTTCAACACTGGAAACATTCCTCGGCCGATAGGAGATACCTACAATGCGTAAACTCTGTCCCATTATTCTTTCCCTCGTCTTGATGGCTTCACCTCTTGTTGCTCAGCAGTCTTCCACGCGGCATCGGGTGGCCGTACTCGACTTTGGCTACGGAACTGTCATGACAGCATCCCAGGCTGTCTTTGGAACAAACGTGGATATCGGCAAAGGCATCGCCGATATGCTGATCGATAAGATGCTCGCTGACGGTACGTATCGCGTGATCGAACGCAATGCCATCGACAAGGTCCTGCATGAACAGGACTTCTCGAACAGCAACCGGGCCGACCCGTCAACGGCTGCCAAGATCGGGCATGTCCTCGGCGTTGATGCCGTCATTACCGGCGATATTACGCAGTTTGGACGCGACGATCAGAACAAAAACTACGGCGGAGCCGTTGTGGGGGCCTGGACCCATGGCGCAATTGGCGGCGTGGGCAAGCACGAGGCGAAAGCGGTTGTCGCGATCACCGTCCGTATGGTGGACGCAAGCTCTGGCGAGATTCTTGCCTCGGTCACCGGCAAGGGGGAATCCGAGAGAAAAGGAACGGACCTGCTCGGCGGAGGCTGGGGCGGCGGTTCCGGGGCAGTCGGGGGCGCCAGCATGAGCAGCAGCAATTTTGCGCAGACCATTATCGGCGAAGCCACAACAGCCGCGGTTGCACAGGTTGCGACAGGGCTTGACAGCAACAGTGCGAAAATCCCAGATGCTCCTCCGCCACCAAAGGTGGCCGTTTCCGGCCTTGTGGCCGACGCATCCACCTCTGACATCATCATCAATGTTGGCAGCGGCGCTGGAGTAAAAGTTGGCGACAAGCTGGTAGTTTCGCGCGTTGTTCGAGTAGTCAAGGATCCAACTACTGGAAAACCGCTGCGCTCCATTGAAAATGCTCTCGGGCAACTGACGATCACCAGCGTGGATGCGACATCCGCAGTGGGAACTTTCAGCGGTTCCGGCGCACCGAAGACGGGCGATACGGTAAAGACACCTTAACCCAAATCGATACTTTTCAAGGCACCTGGCCAGCCGGCGTATCAACCGGCTGGCTGTCGTCTATGGGCGGCATTTCGGCAACCTGCTTTAAGAACCTGCGCAAAACCTCTTCCCCAGTTCCTGAGAAATAATCCCCGGGCCTTTCACCACCTTTTCCCCAAGCCATCAGGAAAACCAGTGGAATCCAGCCGCGAGGGTCTTGTGACATTTGCTGGCCAATAGCGAAAAGAACGCGTGAAAGTTTGAGCGGCAGGCGAACGCCTGCAACCTGGTTCGCAGATGGGTCCTGGCAAAGAGCGGGTGGTGAGGTCACAAGATATTCGCGGCAACTCAGCGGACGGATAGGGTGGATGCTGCAACTCTCGTCCTCGAGAAATGGGCAGGGCACATGGGCATGGAAGTAGTCAATTGCCAGCTGCGTGGTAGCCTGGGGCTCGCGCGGCCATCGATCGTCGAGAATCTTATCGATGACTCCGGCATTCCGCAGAGCCAGCAAAGCGCGGTGGAAGCGTCCTTCGAGTTCAGTGCGCCGCTCCTCAGGCAATGTGGCCATCCATTCAGTCAGCGCTTCGGCTTCAAAGAAATTGACGGGCACGAGTTGACGGCAGCACGCTCCGCACCCGGCTTTACAGGAAATCGGCGATCCTTCCTGCACAGCTTCTTCGCCGATCCTTCCAACAATCGCGTTTTCCAAGTTCTGAATGATCGGCAGGAGCTGAGTGAGAGTGGTTTGCCCCGCCGGCAAGTTCGCACTGGCGTTAAGGAAACCACCTCCTACAGGTAGCGCAAATGAGGTTCTTACCGTTGGCGAGGGAGAAACTTCAGGAGTATTCGACATAATCCGACACCATCCCGCTGAGAAGCCGAAGTGAATTGCCCATTCTATCCCGGTCTGTCAACCGTTCCCGGCAAGCATAAATCGATGAGCGTTCCAGCCTGCGTCCCATCTGAGCCCCATTTTGGCTCACACGAAGGTACCTGTGGAGGCTCTCCCTTTCTACTGGCTCGGGGACTAGAATCGTGATACCGTGCGGTCAGTGTCAACTGCTGCATTGTTTTGAACTTAGATGCTTCGGAGGTATATGCCCCCGACGGCGATTTTCTGCCTAAACCGGCGGTCGGGCAAACACTGTGGATGCAACCTCGACTAAGAAGATAGGTAAGTACGAGATAACGGGTATTCTGGGCCGCGGTGGCATGGGAGTTGTCTACCGCGCAGAGGACAAGCGCATCGGCCGGCTCGTGGCCATTAAGACCCTGACCGAAGGCTTCTCCGGACAGCCTGATCTGCTGGAGCGCTTCTACCGCGAGGCGCAGGCCGGAATCCTCCAGCATCCGAATATTGTCATCGTTTATGACCTGGGCGATGAAGACGGTATTCCGTTCATCGTCATGGAGCATGTCAACGGCGAGCCGCTGGACAAGATCATCACGTCCGGCAGGCAGCTGCCGCTGATTGACAAGCTGAGCATCATCGAGCAGGTCTGCGCGGCCCTGGGATACGCGCATCAGCGCGGTGTGGTGCATCGCGACATCAAGCCGGCGAATGTGATCGTGCAGCCCGACGGTCATGCGAAGATCGTCGACTTCGGCATCGCACGCGTGCAGAGCTCCAATGCCGAGACCGGGCTGACACGCACCGGCAACGTCATCGGCACGATTCACTATATTGCTCCGGAGCGCCTGCGCGGACAGCCCTTCGATGGCCGTTCGGATATTTTTTCGACGGGCGTCATGCTGTATCTGCTGCTGACTGGCGCGTTGCCTTTTTCCGGCGAAGACATGACAGTGCTGCAGAAGCTCGTCAATGAACCCCATCCTCCGCTCACGACGCACATATCGGGCTATCCACCGTATCTTGATACGGTTCTCGATCGCGCCCTGGCCAAGGATCCCGAGCAGCGCTATGCCACCGCTGAGGAGTTTGCCGCAGATCTGCGCGCGGTAAGTGAGGACCTGAAAAAAGGGCGCGTAAATGAGCTCTTCGATGATGCCGAACGGCTGACGTCAGAGCAGCAGTTTGGCCGCGCGAGGGAGGTGCTGCAACAGCTAATCAAGATCGACGCGCAGCACACCGGGGCAAAACAACTGCTCGGCCTGGTGCAGCAGAACCTGGCGCGAATGCAACGCGCGGAGCAGGTGAGGCAGCTTGTCGCAGAAGCGGACGAAGCGCTTGCCTCGTCACGCTTTCAGGAAGCGCTGGCTTCACTGGATCACGCAATCAAGCTGGACACAGGCAACGTCGAACTGCAGGCAAAGCTGGAGGCGGCCAAAGAGAAAAAGCGGCGTCATGATGAAATCAACACCCTTCTGGCGGAGGCGGACGCATCGCGGAACAGAGGCGACCTGACCGGCGCGTTGAAGGTGCTTGAGAAAGCGCTTCGACTCGATCAGGACAATACAAAGCTTCGCGCAACTTACACGGAGTTCGCCAAGCAGGCGAAGCTGGCGGCACAACAGGGCCAGATTCGCGAGATGCTCGTGAATGCGCGGCAGGAGGTTTCAGCACGGCGTTTTACTGCTGCTATTGAAATTCTGCGTGAAGTCAGCAAGCTGGATCCGTCACTACCGGAGCTGGAAAGTCTGCTGCAGGCGGCGGCAAGCGGTCAGGAACAGGAGCGGCGACGCAAGCTTCTTGAACAGGTGCAGGCGCAGGTGGAGAGCTGTCTGCTGGCGGACGAATATGACCGCGCCACGGAACTGGTAAACCGCGCTGTGGAGCAGTTGCCGACGGAAGCATCTCTGCTCCAGTTAAAGACAAAAGTGGCCGGAGAGGCGCGAAAGTTCCGGGTCAGGCAGCTGGTTGATATTACAGCCGCCAAGGCGCAGGAGACGTTCGCGAGTTCGCCTCATGAGGCACTTTCGATTGTGCAGAGAGCGCTGCAGGAGTTGCCCGGCGAGGAGCGTCTGCTGGCGCTCGAAGATTCACTGAGGCAACGCCTCAAGAATCTTCAGTCGGAGGAGGTGCGCGGACGCTATCTGCGCGAAGCTCAGGAGGCTATCGACCGCAACCAGTTTGAGAACGCGATCGGGATTCTTGAGTCCTATCAGCTTGAATTTAGCGACACCAAGGGCGTCAACGAGCTTTTGGATTTCGCCAGAACAGAGCTTGCGCAGCAGCAGCGGCAGGCGCGAATTGCTTCCTGCGCTGCTCAGGCGAAATCACTGATACAGGAAGAGCGCATTGACGAGGCGATCGGGCTGCTTGACCCGGTCTGCACCGAGACTGGGGACTCGGCTCTGCTCAGGCTTTTGACAGAGGCTCGAGGTCAACAGGCAGAAGCGGCCCGCAAGCTGGAGGTGCTCGCAGCCAGAGTAGCCAAACTGCGGGAGAGCGGTCAGCTTGATGAAGCAATCAAATTGCTGGAGACCTCGCCAGCCGCCACGGCCAAGGGAACCCAGCTGAACACGCTGCTGACTGGACTTCGTGCTGAAAATGCCCGGAAGCAGGCGATTATGGCTGCAATTGGCACTGCCTCGCAGGCTTTGGAAAAACTGGATTTTCACGCCGGTCTGGAGGCACTGCAGAGTGTCCGTCGCGCCTATGGAGATTCCGCGGATCTGGCGCGTGTCATTTCTGACTACGAGGCTAGACGCACGGCGATCGCAAATGAGGTCGTCAGCAAATCCGTCGAAGCAGCGCGCACAGCGCTTCTCGCCAATGACGCGGCAGCGGCGGCAAAGGAACTCCAAGGATCGGCGGGGCTGGTCGAGTTTGCGGAAGCCTCGCAACAAGCCGACTGGCACCGGTTGCGAGCAGAAGCGGCGAAGCCTCCGGTGCGCCGGACGACGGCTTCCATCGAGACTGGCGGCTTAGCCGGAACCTCCGTTGAAGAGCTGGACGCAGCAGGACAAAAAGGGCCGGAATCCAGACTGCAGCCCAAGTTGATTGCCCTGATTGCCGGTGGTCTGGCCCTGGTTGTGATGCTGGTTCTTGTCATTGCGCTCAGGGGTCACAAATCCACTGCCACAAATCAGCCTCCGCCGACGCGGCCGGGCCCGACGGCGCCGATAGCACCTCCAACAGGAACCCTGAATGTGCAAGGCAATCTGGGCGACGTAGATGTGTTCGTCGATGGGGTGCTCAAGGGCTTCACGCAGAGCGATGGTAAGCTGTCGCTCCCGTTGGAGGAAGGCACGCATTCGGTGCGATTCACCAAGGCCGGTTACGAGAATTATCAGGCGCAAGGAATTACGATCAACGCAAATAAGGAAGCAAGTGTTCCCTTCAATCTGAACCCGAATGGCGGCGCTGCTCCGCCGCCGTCGACGGACGCGTATTTAACTATCCACTCCCTGCCCGGAGCCTCGGTCAGCATCGACAGGGCTCAGGCAGGCAGGACGGACGCGCAGGGCAACCTTATTGTCCAGGTAAAACCCGGCAAACGCTCGGTCCAGATTGGCCTCGACAGCTATCAGACTTTCAGCCAGAGCGTGAACGTGAAGGCCGGGGAAAAGAAGCCTCTAGCGGCTGCCCTGGTCCCGAATCCCACTAAGCCTATAACTGTGACCCCGGCTGCAACACCGGCGACCACAACAGCGTCGGCGCCGGCCGCTCAGCCGGTCCAGATTTTGTCGTTTTCCGCTTCTGCCCCGCAGATTGAGCAGGGACAATCCACCACGCTGAAGTGGGAGACGGCCAATGCGTCAGAGGTGACTATCGACAATGGGATCGATGCGCAAGCCGCCAATGGCCACATCTCTGTTTCTCCGTCGACCGACACGACCTACACGCTGACGGCCAAAGGCGCGGGCGGATCACAGCAAAAGAGCATTAGGGTCGCCGTCGCGGCCAAGCCGCCATCGCCGTCGGCGCCTCCGCCGCCAGCGCCATCCGCGCCGGTCCATACTGCTGTCGATGAGAAGGCACTGTTGCGGGAAGCGGTGCGCGAGTTTCAATCCGCGCTGGATTCGCGCGATGTTGCGAAGCTGCAGTCTGCTTTGGGTGCGAAACAGGCTCGCGATTTTCAGAACTTCTTCAAGACCAACCCCGAGGCAACCATCAAAGACGATTGCCCTCTTTCCTCGCTCGTTATCCTCGGGGACACAGCGGAATGGACCTGCACGGAGACGACAACCATCAAGAGCAACGGTAAGCTTCAGTCAACGCCTCACCCAATCAGGTTCTCGTTCGTAAAGAAGGATGGAGCCTGGTCCATATCCGGGCGGAGATAAACCATGCATTGTGATCCCTACGCTGCGCTGGCGCAGCTTGGTTTGGAGCTGCCGTCTCCGCCGACACCCGGCGGCAATTACTGTGCCGCAAAGACGGCGGGCAACATCGTTTTTCTGGCTGGGGTGATCTCCCAGGATGCGAGCGGAGTGCTCAGCGGGACGGTGGGTGCGGATCGTACGATAGACGAAGCCTATGCCGGCGCCCGAAGCTGCGCGCTGCTGCAACTCGCAGTTCTCGAAAAGCATCTTGGGTCGCTCGCAAAAGTTAAAGGCGTGGTGTCAGTAAACGGATATGTTAACTGCGTTCCGGGCTTCGCCGATTCACCAAAGGCAATTAACGGAGCAAGCGACCTGCTGATGGCGGTATTCGGCGAAGCGGGCCGGCATGTGCGCGCTGCGATCGGAGTAAGCGCACTGCCCCGCAATGCGCTTGTCGAATTGCAGATGGTTGTGGAGAAAGTGGCCTGATGGCGCAACACAGGCTAAGCGCAGAGCCTACGCATTCGCGCTGGAATGCCGACCTGCCTCCACGGCTCACAGTCGAGTCCGGCGATGTAGTGCAG
>DATAQX010000314.1:0-6787 GCA_036264455.1 Silvibacterium sp.
CGCTCACGTCAACCATGCGCGCCTGGCCTTCGTTGTCAAAGTGCGAAAGCTTCATAGAGACAGGGTATAGGGAACAGGGATCAGGGAACAGGGTTAAGAGCAGGGATTATCCATTAGGGATTAGCGATAGGGGCTTCCGGCAAAACTCACGAGAATAGCAGGATGCGGACGGTACTTCCCGCGGGCAGGTCCTCGGATTGCCCGGGTATGACTGCGAAGCAATTTGCTTTCGATACAGCGGCCTGATCCCCGGAGCCTTGCCATGCGACGGGGAGAATCGTAGCTCCGGCGCTGTCGCTTTTTAACTGCGCGGGCAGGAAGCGGGTGAGGCCGGGCCTGGCAGTGATGTCGATCGCCAGGCGCGCTTCGGCGAAGCCGGGTCCGATATGGTCGCTGGCTTCTCCGGCCAGTGCGGCAAGAAGCGGTGCGACGAAGAGCGCAAAGGTCACCATGGTGGAGACCGGATTGCCTGGAAGTCCGAAGAAGTAGCGGTCCTGATTTGCGGCGGAGGCGGCAGGCAGACGTCCGAAGACGACTGGCCGGCCTGGTTGCATGCGAACGCCTGTGAAGAAGAATTCGGCGTGCAGGTCGAGCAGCGCCTGTTCGACAAAGTCGTATTTCCCCATGGAGACTCCGCCGGAGAGGATGAGCAGGTCACATGTGAGCGCCTCCTCGATTGCGCTTTCGATAACGTCGATGTTGTCGCGGACGATGGGATAGACGACAGGCTTGCCGCCGTGCCGAAGAACCTGGGCAGCGATTGAGTAACTGTTGGAGTTACGAATCTGGTGGATCAGGGGTTGGGAGGCAACGGGGACAAGTTCATCTCCGGTAGCCAGAATAGCAACGCGTGGGCGCGCGTAAACGGCGAGATCCGCATATCCGCATGCGGCAGCGGCGGCGATGTGCTGAGGGCCAATGCGCGTGCCGGAGGGAACGAGCGTGGCTCCGACATGAGCCTCAGCGCCGGCGGGGACGATGTTTTCGCCGGGCGCGAGTGTTCGGTCTGCGCGAATGCCGCCGCTATCGACCATGGCATGCTCGACCATGAGGACACAGTCAGCCCCGGCGGGCACCGGCGCGCCGGTCATGATTTCGATGACCTGGCGCGGTTGGAGCGGGGGCCCGGCCCAGACTTCGCCGGCACGAAGTTGCCCAACCATGAACAGGGATTCAGCGGAGGAAAGATCGGCAGCGCGGCAGGCGAAGCCATCGCGGGTGGATCGAGGGAAGGGCGGCTGATCGCGGTCGGCGAGGACGGGTGTCGCCAGGACGCGGCCGAGGCTATCGAGCAGGGTGACGGACTCCGTGCTGCGCGGTAATGCGCTCAAGGCGGCAATGTGTTCGCGCACCGTGCGATCAGCGTCAGTGTAATTGACTACGATGGATGGCGAGGCGGGTTCCACAGAGCGAATTGTAGCGAAAACAGGAAGGGCGCCATCCGGGAAAACGGCGCCCTTGTCTGTGGGAGAGCGAGGCCTATTTCTTGCCCGCTTTGTAGGTGGTCTTCACGGTTGTGCCCATCTCCGTGAGAATCGCCTTGGCGTCAGCGGCGAAAGGGCCGGTGGGGTCGAGTTCGAGGTACTTCTGATAAGCCTCTTCGGTGCCTGGAGGGGCGACGATTTTCTGGGTCTTGGGATCGACCGTGGCCTTGTTGATGAGCGCTTTACCCTTCAGATAGTAGGGGATGGCACTATTGGGATCGGCGGCGATCGCTTTATCGGCGGCGGCCACGGTGGCGTCACCCTGGCCGGCGCGGTCCATCATGATGGCCTCATTGCGATAGTGCATCGCGGCGCCCTTGGGATCGGCCTGCACGGCAGCGTCATAGGCAGCCTGGGCCTCGGGAACCTTGCCTTCGGTGGCATAGACCTCGCCCAGCGCATCGTCTGCGGCGGACTGAAGATCGGGATTGGGCTTTTTGCTGGCCGCGTCGAGTTCGACGGCCTTCTTGAGCGATGTTACCGCGTCGTCGTTCTTCTTCAGGCCTTTCTCGGCGATGCCGAGTTCTACCCAGAGCACGGCGGCATCGGGCTTGGCCTGTGAATCCCTGGACATCAGTTCTTCGGCCTCAGCGTAGTTCTTGTCCTTATTGTCCGCACGGGCCTTGAGCAGGTCAGCATTCAGATTCTTGATCTGGGAGTTTTCTTTCACGGCAGCCGCATTCTTGGCCTTCACTTCCTCGAGCTGCTTTTTCACCTCGGGCGACAGCTTCGCGATGTATTCGGCACGGGTCATGTCGAAGTCCTGGAGAGTGTCGTTGCCGGAAGTGAGCCTTACATCGCGAAACTGGTCGATGGTCTTATGTTGGTCGTTGAAGAGGGTAAGAATGTAAGTGCCGGGAGCAATGCCTTCGCCTTTGTAGTCGCCGCTGGCATCGGTGGTGAAGGTGTACTTGGCGTTAGTTCCGTCGGTGCTGAGCTGCACCGTCGCGTTGGGCACGGGCACGCCTACGGGATCTTGTACATGGCCGTGAACTTTGGCGGTATCTTGTGCCTGTAAACAGGCCGAGCCGGACAGCAGCAGGGCCGCGAACAGGAATCCCAGCCAAATCTTCGTCTTGCGCATTGTGTTATCTCCAATTGTCTTATTTCTCATAGCTTCTTCTTTCTATCTCTCCGAGGGCCGCGTTCGATTTTGGCTGCCGGTTATGAATTCTGAGACGGTCATCCATTTCTTTGGGTAGCGGCGACCGCGTAAGGAATCGGGTCTGGCGTGCCCGCTTCGTCGAAGGCCCGCAGGCGCAGGACGCAACTGTCGCATTCGCCACACGCTTCTTCTGCGCCCGAATAGCACGACCACGTTAAATCGAATGGCGCACCCAGTTCAAGGCCCAGGGCAACGATCTGGCTCTTCCGTAGATGGATGAGCGGCGTCGAGATTTCGATGTCTCCCTCGCGCGTGCCGGTGCGGATGAGCTGCTGGAAGGCCTGGTAGTAAGCGGGACGGCAATCGGGATAGCCGGAGCTATCCTGCTCGACGGCGCCGATAAAGATGATTCCGGCCCCCAGGACTTCAGCCCAACTGACTGCAGCGGACAGGAAGTGCGCATTGCGAAAGGGGACATAGGTGACTGGAATGGAGTCGCCCTGATTTCCGGAATTGGGTCCATGCTGCGGCGCTTTGGGAACGGCGATGGTGGAGTCGGTAAGAGCCGAGCCTCCGATGCGCCGGAAGATATCGATCTCCAGGTGCAGGAAATCCTGGAAACCAAAGGTCTTAGCTACCTGACGTGCGCTTTTCAGTTCGCGGTCTTCGGTGCGCTGTCCATAGCTGAAGTGAAGGGCATAGGCGTCATAGTCGCGCACGGCGAGAGCTGCACAGACGGCAGAGTCCATGCCTCCGGAAAGGCAAACGACCGCTCTTTGGCGTGCTCCACTCAAATCAGACATGCTTTTCTTTATGGTAACGCGTGGCGCGGAAAAGGGTCCTCCCTCTTCGTGTTATTTCCGTTGAGCGCTTTACTTCTGCTGCTGAGCTTCGGAGGCCGCCTGCATAAAGATATCTACATTATTCTTGTCGACTTCCGCCGTGCCCGTGTCGACAAAGACCGGGAAGGGCGAGAAGGTGTCCTGGGTGTAATCAGGGTTCAGCTTTTTGGGAGGATAGTGGTAGACCTCGTCGAGCGCTTTAAGGCCGAAAAAGCCCATGGTGTAAGGCTTCTGTGCGATGGTCGCATTGATCACACCTTCCTTGATGAGGTTGAGGGTATCCGGATCAACGTCCATGGCAATGAGCAGACGGTCTGTCGCGTGCTCACGCTTGAGGACCTCGCCTACATCCTTGCCGGCTGAAGCTTCCAGGCAGACGAACGCATCGATTTTCGCAGGCCCGGTCAGGGCGAGATATTGCTGTGTCTTGTCAAAGGCATTTGTGGACTCGCCCTTGATATTGAACACATCAATGACCTTGATTCCCGGGTGAGTTTCAAAGATGTCCTGATAGCCTTTCAAACGCTCGTCCAGGTTCGGCTGGCCGGGCATGCTAAAGAAGACGACGTTGCCTTTTCCGCCGAGTTTGTTTACCACACGCCGACCGCCGAGATGGCCAGCCTCAAGGTTATTAGTACCGATGAAGTAAAGGCGGTGACTGTGAGGAGCGTCCGAGTCAATGGTGATGACGGGGATTCCCTGTTCGATGGCGGAGTCGATCTCCGGCTGCAGCAGAGCGGGGTCCGACACAGAGACCAGGATGCCCATTGGATGAGTGGCAATGGCGTCGTGCAGATCTTTCAACTGAGCCTGCGCATCGTAATTCGTCGGGCCATCTACCTTCGCGGTCACGTCGTATTGGGCCGCGGCTTTTTGGAAGCCGGCAATCGCAGTTTTCCAGTAGGGGAGATTGATGTTATTCGAAATAAGGTAAAAAGTTTCCTTATTTGAGTGACGCCCGCAACTAATCAGAAGACTGAGGGCCGTAGTAAGAGATAGCAGCCCCGCATATCTTAGAGTTCGCATATAAACCTCCCGTGAGATGAAGTGTCAAGCCGTGTCGAATCTTCTTGTTGAAGATAGCTGCCATTTATTCAGCCGACAAGAGTGCGTCGGGGATTGTACTCCTGTGCAATAAATTTTGCTTATGCGGAGTGAGGAGCAAGTCAGTTTTCGCCGCCGTCTTCTCCGGGCGAGGGTTGAGCGCCTGCCAATGCATGTGACTCGGAGTAAGTCCACGCCCGACTGCCCCACCAGTCGTCGAAGGCCGCGAGGGCTTGCTCGCACTGAATGCGGCGGCGCTCCTTTTTGTCGCGAACGCGCCGCCGGGTTTCCTCTTCGAGCGGGACGAGCAGGTCGAAGGTAATATTGGCAGGGTCGAAGCGCTTGCCCTCGGCGTGCGTGATGTAGTGAACGAGCGAGCCGAGAGCAGTCTGGCGGGGGACAGGAATGGCCGTCGAGCCCTGGGCAGCTGACGCGGCGTAGAGGCCGGCCAGCATGCCGGTGGCGATGGATTCGGTGTATCCCTCGACGCCGGAGATTTGGCCCGCGAAGTAGATACCGGGGTGGTCGCGCAGGTTGAGCGTCGGGGTGAGGACACGCGGTGCGTTGATGTAGGTGTTGCGGTGAATCTGGCCATAGCGCAGGAATTTTGCGTTTTCGAGGCCGGGGATAAGGCGGAGGATGCGGGCCTGCTCGCCATATTTCAGGTGGTTCTGGAAGCCGACGAGGTTGTAGGAGTCGGCGCGCAGATTTTCGCAGCGCAGCTGGACGACGGCCCAGGGAGTTTTGCCGGTGCGCGGGTCGCGCAGACCGACAGGCTTCATGGGACCGAAGCGCAGGGTGTCGCGGCCACGGCGGGCCAGCTCCTCGATGGGCAAGCAGCCTTCGAAGTAATCGAGCTTCTCCCACTCTTTTTCCTTCACCTGCTCGGCGGAGACGAGGGCGTCGTAGAAGCGGTCGTATTCCTCCTTTGACATGGGGCAGTTGATGTAGTCGGCGGTGCCCTTGTCGTAGCGGGCGGCGAAATAGACGCGTTCCATGTCGATGGTATCGGCCTCGACGATGGGGCTGATGGAGTCGTAGAAGGCGAGATGCTCGCTGCCGGTGAGGCGGGCGATTTCACCCGAGAGTGCCGAGGACGTAAGCGGACCGCTGGCGACGATAGTGATCCCGTCGTCCATAGGTGAGGGGGGATCGAGCCGGGTAACCTCTTCGCGATGGACGCGGATGAGCGGCTCGCCTTCAATGGCAACCTGGATGAGGCGCGAGAACTCGACACGATCGACGGCCAGCGCGTGACCGGCAGGAACGGCGCTCTGGTCGGCGTATTGCAGAAGGGGCGAGCCGGCGCGGCGCATCTCCTGCTTGAGGAGCCAGGGCGCGGTGTTTTCGCTCTCCGACTTAAGGGAGTTGGAGCAGACAAGCTCGCCGAAGTCGGAGGTCTGGTGGGCGGGGGTGGTGCGGACGGGGCGCATCTCGTAGAGATCGACTTCGAGGCCAAGGCGCGCAAGGGTGAGTGCGGCTTCCGGGCCGGCGAGGCCGCCGCCGATGACACGGATCTTCATACGCCGGCCTCCGTTGCGGCTTCTGCGGCGGCGAGCGCGCTGAGAGCTTTATCCGCGACCTGCATGCGACGCCAGTCGTCGAGCATGGTGGCGCCGCTGCCGAGATAGAAGTCGATGGCGGGCTGGTTCCAGGCGAGGACGTTCCACTGCAGGCGCGCGCAGCCGCGCTCGACGGCAATCGCCGCTACACGGGTGATGAGGGCCTTGCCGATGCCGCTTCCGCGAAACTGCGGGCGGACGAAGAGGTCTTCCAGATGCAGGCTGCGACCCCGCCAGGTTGAGTAGATGGGGAAGAAGAGCGCGAAACCCGCAGGTGTGCTGCCGTCGGCGGTCTGGTGCTCGGCGATCAGGCATTCGTAATAGCGCTCAGGGCCGAAGCCGTCGCGGAGCAGCTGCTCTTCGGTGATCTGGACGGAGTGGGGCTCCCGCTCGTAGTCGGCTAGTTCCGAGATGAAGGCGCGCACGAGCGGGATGTCGGAAGGCGTGGCGGGACGGATGCGTGTCATGGTTGCTGATTCGATTATAGGTACGCCGGCTTGATATCTTCACAGGTGACAAGCTGTTTGCGAGGAGAAGTGAAAGCCTATGGATGTGGCTCAGGTGCTGATTTGCGGGAAGTGGCGTGCGGCAGACTTCAAGAAGACGTTTCACGCCGAAAATCCGGCGACGGGAGAAACGCTTCCACGGCTTTTCCCGGTCAGCGAATGGTCTGACTGCGAGGCGGCGCTGTCGGCAGCGACCGAGGCTGCGGAAAGGCTTCGAGTCGCGGCTCCAGAGCAGATTGCTGGG
>DATAQX010000329.1:0-4140 GCA_036264455.1 Silvibacterium sp.
AGCCGCCGCATCTTCATCATGTCCTCGAAGGTCATTGGCCGGCGCGCCTGCCCTTGCGCCATTTGAGTCAAGCCCAGCAAACACCCCATCAGGAAAAAAGCCGCAACCCGGCTGCGTGCCATTCCACTCCTCTGTTCTCAAGCAAGATCGAACGCCTGCATTGCAGCAGACCAACGTACATAGTAACCGGACGCTCTCTAGCGCGAGAACACGCTTCCCGTTACTGACGGCTCTTTCCATGCAGGGTCCACCGGCATCTCGATCGCTACTGCCGCACCGTGCGGCTGCAGATTGAAGGCGGAGATATCGCCGCCATGCTCGCGAACGATTGAGTAGCTCAGGCTCAGACCCAGCCCCGGCCCCTGGCCCGGCTTTTTCGTCGAAAAAAACGGGTCGAAGACCCGATTGGGATTGGGAAAGCCCGGTCCTGTATCTGAAAACAGCACCTGCACGCGGTCTTTAATGTGCGTCGCATCTATACGCACTTTTTTTTCCTGCTCCGCGGGCGACTGCTGCAACGCGGTTACGGCGTTATTCAGGATCTGCAGAAAAACCTGCCGTATCTGATCGCCGTTGGCTCGAATTCTGGGCAGATCCCTGGCAATTGCAATTTCGAGTACGATTCCTGTCCGCTCCAGCTCCGGCTTGCGCAGCCGCTCGATGTCCGTCAGCATCTGCTCCACGGAGATGAGCGCCGGCGTGTTAGGCGTGGATTTCCAGAAGCGCGCCAGGCTCTCGACGGTCTGCTTCATGCGCCGCGACTCGCTGCGTATGACTCCCACACTCCGCCGGGTTGCCTCATCCAGGCCGTTCTCTTCGAGAAGCTCGGCATATCCCATTACCACCGTGAGCGGATTGTTCAGCTCGTGCGCTACCCGGCCGGCAAGCTGTCCCAACCCGGCCAGCTTTTCCGACTCCATCACCCGTCGCAGCAACAGGCCGTTTTCGTGCCCAGCCGCCAGGCGGGCTACGAGCAACTCCAACGACAAGAGGTCTTCGGCTGCAAGAGGTTGCTCCGGGGGATTCAGGCCGCTCAATACCAGCACGCCCTGAAGTCCGGATGAGCTCGTCCGCATAGGAATTGACCGAATATGCACAAAATTCAGCCGCTCCAGATCGTCTCCCGGCACCATCAAGGGGCGCAGATCCACGATCGCAGTATTGCCCAGCTCCACCGAACTATGGCTGCTCTTATAGAACTCATCCAGCCTTTCCGGAGTCAAACGTTGCCCCAACGCATCCAGAGCTCCTGCCAGCGCGCCTTCCATTCCGGCGCGTCCCACAACCGGAAAATTCTGGTCGCCACTCCTCTGCAGAATCGCCGCTTGCCGAAAGCGGCTGGCTGTTGTGATCACCTCGCATACACGATCGTAGTCAATCCCAAAATTCCGGGTCGGAGACGCTGAAATATCCAGCGTCGAGTACTGCTCCATCTCGGCGCGCACTCGCCGATCGCGCATCCGTGCCGTCTCGTTCGATGTCAGCTCGTCTTCAAGCACCAGCACGATCATGCCTACTGCTGTCATGACCTTCATCAGGTTGACCGCTCGCATGGCAAGAACCAAAGCCGGGTCGCCATGGTCCAGCATGACATTCGCAAGCACCGGGGTGCTCCACATCACAAATCCCGTGACGGTAAAAATCACACCCGGACTCAATCTTCGGTAAGTCACCAGCACGAGCAGCGCCGTCATGAGGCTGTTGCCGCTGTGCGCCAGCCGCAGCACCCGGTCGTAGTCGCCGGTAAAGGCAAAATAGAGGCATGCTCCGCCTATGGAGACCGTAAACAACAGCGTGAACCACACCGGCAGCAGCTCCGTCCGGGTGCTCCAATGCACGGCAACGATGACCACGGCGATTGTGGCCAGACAATTCAGTATCCGCAGGAGAATTCCGGGGGACGGATCAAGCGAGGTGCTCACCGACAACAGGATCAATGGCGCTGCGAAGGCCCCGATGTAGAAGAACTTTGTTCTTCCCTTGATCGTTGACACTGACCCCAGAAACATCAGCGCAGCCAGCTCCATGGCCGTGTTGGAGATAGCCAGGCCGACGCCATACTGTCCGTATGGGCTTACGATCATCACCAGCCGGACGACCGCCAGCAACCAGCCAATCAGCCACAAGAGAGTCCGCGTCGTCCGCGAACGCAAATATAGCGTCGCAAAGACGGCAACAAGGATACTGAGCAGCGCTAAGGTCGGAACGCGATAGTAATCGTCCATTGCTTCCGGGAGAGGGCGAAGCCAGTGTACTCCGCGCCTCCGTGATGCCGAAATTTGTCCGCTATTGGCAGAGAACTAACCCTGCCTTGCGCTTCATCAAACCCCAATCGACCAGCTGAGTGGCCTTTTTCGCCACCTCTGCGTCTATCCATATTAAGATCGTTCTATACCGGATCGTTGCTAATGGAGTCCTTGTCCGCAATCTTTCGTAGCCGCATCGCAACCAGGCGCACACTCCTCGGAATCGCCTTCCTTGTTCTCGCGCTTTCAGCGCAGGCCCAGGTTTCCTACACCTCCATGCCGCTCGACCAGGGCTTTGGCGCCCTCGATACATCCGCTCCCGTCGTTCCAGCGCAGCAGATCATCGATCAGTTCACCGCCAAGGAGAGCGTCTTCCGCCAGGCGATGGCCAACTATACCTACGAGCGCAGCGTGAAGGTGGAAACCGTCGACGACGACAATAAGGTTGATGGGCAATACTTTCAGGTTACGGATATCTCCTTCGACCCCAACGGCAAGCGCTTTGAACACGTCGTCCTGGCTCCGGCCAGCAGCCTTGAACGAGTCCAGATGAGTCCCGCCGACTTCCAGGATATTGAGCAGCGCCTGCCCTTCGTTCTTACGAAAGAGGACGTTGGCCAATACGACCTTACTTACCTTGGCAAGCAAAAGGTGGACGAACTCGACACCTATGTTTTCGACGTAAAGCCCAAGGTCATCGAGAAAAATAAGCGCTATTTCCAGGGCCGCATCTGGGTCGAGCAGCACGATCTTCAGATCGTCGTCACCAACGGAAAAAATGTTCCGGACGACACACGAAAGGGGCACGAGGACCTGTCGCCGCCCTTCACCACTTATCGTGAGCAGGTCGATGGCAAGTACTGGTTTCCGGTCTACACGCGGGGCGAGGGCGTCCTGCACTTCTCGGCGGGCAACGGCTACCTGAGCCAGGATGTCCACATGCGCGAGACGCTGAAGTACACGGACTACAAGCAATACCATGCCAACGTTCGCGTAATTTTTGAGGGACAGGACATCAGCAACGGCAACAACCAGAGCGGCAGTCCCGCGCAACAACCCCCACCCCAGGCGAAACCGCAGTAGCGGCTGTTAGGGCCTGTTAACACTATTAAGGCGGCAGCGACGGGGCCAATTTTTCCGGATTCTAGGAGCGAGGAGCGACGAATATTGGACATCTTCGAGCGACGAGGGACAACGAAGCCGGGAAAATTGGCCCCGTCCCTCCTGGTTGCGGCGAAAAATCGGGTGATAACTTCGTTGTCATCCTTGCACGTGGTCCCGCCATGCGCTGCGGATTCCGCCCCGTCTCACCCGATTTTCACTCGCAACGCTGCTCGCCCTAATAGTGTTAACAGGCCCTAGGTTACTGGTTGACGCCGCTGGCCAGGAAACCTCCGTCAACGACGAGGACTTGTCCGGTGACGAAGGAAGATGAATCCGAAGCGAGGTAAATGGCTGCTCCGACAACCTCTTCAGTCCTGCCGAAGCGGCCCATGGGGGTGCGCATGAGCAGCTCTTTGCCGCGCGGGGTGTTGTCGAGCAGGTCGGCGTTGAGGGTGGTGCGGAAGACTCCGGGGGCGATGGCGTTGACGAGCACGCCTTTGCTGGACCACTCGACGGCGAGCGAGCGGGTGAGCGAGGCAACGGCGGCTTTGCTGGCGGCATAGGCAGCGACCTGGCTTAGCGCGACGAAGGAGTTAAGGGAGGCGATGTTGATGATGCGTCCGTACCCGCGCTCGAGCATATGGCGGCCGAAGATCTGGCAAGCGCGCAGGGTTCCGGTGAGGTTGGTGTCGAGAATACTCTGCCACTCGTCTTCGGGGAAATCGAGCGTCGGCGCGCGCTTGATTTTGCCGGCGCAGTTGACGAGGATGTCGGTTTTGCCGAGGTGAGC
>DATAQX010000346.1:0-15772 GCA_036264455.1 Silvibacterium sp.
GACTGGGACAAGGAAGTGGAACACAGTGTGCGTGTTGCGAAGATGGTTCTGTCGCATCTGACGAGTCGATCCGCAGAGCTCTTTCAAATGAAGGATGTGCCTTGGTATGTTACGACGGACGAGGAGGCACCGAAATAGCCGCATGTGCCGCCCAGACACGAGCGACAACATGCCTTGGAACGCACCCGCGACCTCTGCCGTGACAGCAAAAAAGGAAGGTCGTAACTTACAGAAGACAAGCGTCACGGATGGCTTCTTTTGGCGCTTTAAGGAACGATCAGGAACGGTTATCGAACCCATATCAAACCCGCGACCTCTGCCCTGCAGACCTCTTGCCCAACGAGAACACGAGTATCGCCGCAGTTAAGCCGTGGAGATGCTAGAAGCGCGTGTCCAGCCGAAGAAACACCGAGCGCTGCGGCGCAATCGCGTTCCTCGAAACAAGCCCCCAAAGTCCACCCGCCCACGGCGCTCCATCACACTTATATCCCCTGATTCCTGCTCGGCACCACCACGACCATTCCGGTAAAGTTTCCCGGACGTGCGTGCGCCATGTACACGGTCCCATTCCTGGCCACAACCCCATTGCGCTCGCCCACATGCGTCGGAACAACAGCAAGTACTGTGAGTTTGCCCGCCGCATTTACCCGCACCATGGTGAGTTTGCCGTCTTTCGGGGCTCCAACATACAGCATGTGCGTTGCCGACGAGTAATTGATATCGTCGACGCCGTCGCCGGTGTCGATGGACGACAGGACCTGCCAATTCCCGCCGGCGTTCAGAACCTTTGCCTCCGTGCTGCAAGCCACGAACAGATAGCCGGTGTTCTGATCGATTTGCAAACCATGCGGCCCGTCCGGACCGCAGTTGGGCTGCCACTTCGCCACGGTCTGGTGGGTCTTGAGGTCAATCGCCGTGGTCAGGTCCTTATCTTCGTAATTCATGTAGAAGCGGCCGCGCCTGGCATCCACGGCGTAGCCTTCGGGCCGGCCCGGGAACGTCAGCTTCGCCTTCTGCTGCAGCGTCTTGGCGTCCAGGATACGCACTGTATTATCGCGTGGCGAGGTGACCCAAACTTCGTGGGTGGGCGCTACATAGGCAACGCCGTCCGGAGTGGAGTCGATGTGGCCGCAGTTCTTGCGCTCAAGCGTCTTTTCATCGACGGCGCAGATGCTCTGGTCTGCGCGATCGCCAATGTAGACGACGCCATCTCCGACATACACACCGCTCGGCCCCTCCACACCCGTGCGGCCGTTCGGAAACGAAATCTCCTTAGTGGCAAAACCCTTGATCTCGTGAATCTCCTCGTTTCCGACGTCGATCACGTAGACCGACCCGATGTTGATCGCGGGTACCCAGACCTCGTTGGTCCTCGCGTCATAGGTGATGTAGTCATTCGTGATGTTGTCTTTGCCGTGCGAGGGAAGATTCAGAACATGCGTCGTGTACTTCGCGCTTCCCCGGGCGGAAGCATTTGCCCCGAGGCCGAATGCCGCCACGGCTAAAGCGAGCAGCAGCGGGAAGTGTGCCGGAAGAATTACTTTCCTTGATTGCGAATTGGACACAGAGAGTCTCCTTGCGAGGCTGGAGGTAATGACTTACGCATCGCGCTGGCACCGACGCTCATCCCCAGGGTGAACAAGCGAAATGAAGTCCGTGGCACAGGTTGGGAACCCCTTATTGCACTTTATCGCACCCATGACCTCTACCCTGTACACCTCTGCCCCTTGGACATGAACGAGATGGATTCATTATTCACCTCGCACCCAGTCCCATCCAAAAGGATCGTCAAAACTCGTAATCCAGAGAGAACTGAATCCGCTGCGCTGTCGATGTCGCGATAGGTGCGTTGAAGCCCGATGACGGAGCATTGCCCGAACCGAACGCCATATTGAGCAGGGACACATTGCGGTGGTTCAGCAGATTGAACGATTGGGCAACAACATCGAGATGCCCGCTGTACAAACGGGACCATTTTGAGCACTCGCAGATCGACATCGACCTTAGTTGCCAGAGCATTTCGGGCGGAATCATTCGGCCGCACAGCGAAGGGAAGGATTGCCCGAACAGCGATGGCCGGTCGAAAACTTGAATACTTCGACAAATGACCTTTCGCAGTTTTGTCGACTCAATGCGTCTTGGCCACCTGTACCGGCCTGGATCGCGGCGCCGATGGTTTGTCGGCAAGCAACCGCTCAACCTCGGCAGTCATCTCGCTTTCGAGCTCATGATTATCCTTAGTGGTGGCCGGACCCGCATACCCTGTATGTATCGACTTCACCAACCCATTCTTAGCGACAAAGAACGTCGTCGGCCAGCAGTTCAGGTTCGCCACATCCGGAAACTTTTCGTTCAGCTGATCGGGGGTACCGGCGACTAATACCGGATAAGTGATGTCATATCGTTGCATGACAGCTCTGAGCCGTGCGGGGTTCTGGAGCTGTGACGCTTCCTCAAAGCTCAGCTCCACAATTTCCAACCCACGGCTGTGATATTTGCGGTAGGGCTGCTCAAGAAATGGCGCTTCATCCTGGCAGTTTGGGCACCAGCTTCCTCCGATTCCCACGATCAGGGCCTTATGTGCGAACTCGGAATCTGCGGTCGCCGGTTCCAGAAGAGCCGTCGGCGCGCATCGCTGTGGCGACTGCCCTGGGACGGGTCCTGACCGATCACTCACTCGCCAAGGGGATGGTGTATCTCAACCGTCTGCCCACCGAGATGCGAGTGCTGAGCATGCGCGACGCCGCAGTGCGCGATCGCGCCATCACCCATACGCCGGGAGTTTGTGCAATTCGGCATTGAACACGCGGAGATATTGCAATGATCACCGAACGCGCCATGCTGGCCGCGGTCCACATCAGCATCTGGACCGCGGTCAAGCACGATCGCAATGTCAGCCGTCAGGTGGCCGACGAACACGGCGCTCCCGAAACCGCGGGGCGCTACAACAAAAAACTGCTGAGTGGGCCGCGCGACTTGACGACTTGCGCAGCCTCGCAGGCCAGATACGCCAGAGCTTCTACAAGATCACGCTTCCATGGTCGGATGAAGGCTACCGCCTGCTGCCCGCGCATTTCTATTTCGACTGGACTCGCAGATGCGAGAGTTTGAGGCAATCTTCGAGCGCAAAGTCGAAGACTTCCTGGCGCTCTACCCGAGCTACATCGAACAGGTCCGCCCCGGACTGAATGGGCTCTTCCGCGAAGAAGACTATCCTTCCGTGGAAAAGCTCCGCACAAAGTTCGGTGTGAAGCTCGAAGTGCTTCCCATCCCGAGTGGAGAAGACTTTCGGGTAACGATGTCGGCCGAAGAGCAGGCACGCGTCGCACAGGAAATCGACGCGAACGTGCGTCAGTCGCTCGTCCGCGGGACCGCTGATTTGTGGGAACGCCTCCAAGATGTGGTTTCCCACATGGTCGACCGGTTGAACGAGCCGAAGTCGCGCTTCCACGCATCTCTCGTAGCCAACGTCCTCGATCTGGTGAACCTGCTGCCCCAGCTCAACGTCGGTGAAGATTCGGAATTGAACCGCTTTGCCGGGGAGATCCGAAACAAGCTCTGCGGCTTCACGGCGCGCGACCTGAAGACAAACGAGGTGCTGCGTATGGCGACTGCCAACGATGCTGCCGCGTTGCTCTATGAGATGGACGCTGTGCTTCAGGATCGCGAGCAGGGATCCGACTCCGCTTCGAAGAGGACTCGTCAGCAGACCACATCTTCTCGCACATGTCCGCGTACATGGAGGCTGCCTCGCAATGAGCCCACTGTCACCACAACTATAAGATGGGGGTGTCCTGAACCATAAGATGACACCGCGCATCAATGAGCCGGATATCTCGTGCTGGCCTGCCTTGTGAGGCTAGGCGCGTGAATCGTGAGTTGTGCCCTCGCGTATTTGCAACTGTTCTCAGTCGAGTTGATCAGGTATTCGCGCACGATGTCGACTCAGACTCATATTCGATCGGTGAGCGTGCTCGCGAAGAAGTGGAGCT
Organism: Silvibacterium sp.; assembly: GCA_036264455.1. GTDB lineage: Bacteria > Acidobacteriota > Terriglobia > Terriglobales > Acidobacteriaceae > Silvibacterium. The sequence continues at coordinate 3,993 of DATAQX010000346.1, forward strand.
TTGGCCGAAGTACTCAACCGTTTGCTATCAATAGACAGAACATGGAAGCTCTCTTCTGGCCGAGTCTGATGGGTTAATCTGGTCTATCCAGTGATCATTCAATTGAGCCTAGTGCAAATTATCCGGACCGCTCTGTTCCTTCTTTGTGTCGGGGTTGTTAGACCGCTGACAGCACAGATGATTTTTCTCAAGAACGAAAACATCTTGCTCACATTGGACGCCGGCTTCGAGGCGCCACGTGTGTTACGCCTCGCTACTGCAAGTGGCCAAGGTTGGAATGATTTGCGGCCCGCGGTATTGATCAGCCATGCCACGTTGGGGGGAAGCGAGCGGCCGTTGCATTGGCGCTTCAACGCGACTCTGTCGCATCATGATCACAAGAACGTCGTCTTCGTCTACGACGCGGCCGACTCTGAGCTGCGGCTGTTCTGGGAGTGGCAGGTTCGTGCTGAACGTGGTCCGGTCGAACACCGGATCCGCATAGAGAATCGGAGCGCTCGCGAGATATGGATTCCTCTGCAAGATTCTATCGCCTTGCACTGGAAGCAGAGTCCCAAGCAGAACCTCGAGCAACTCTGGATCGATAAGGGCGCGGGGGAAGCTCCTCCGATCGGCACGCACACCGGTAGCGTCGTCGAGGGTTACCAATGGACGGGCGAGTCCAGCACTTATGCGCACCCTCTTCCGGGCCAAGCGCGCGAAATCATCCCTTACGTCCTCGTTCGTCAACCAGACGGGGGTCTGGGTTGGTACGCCGGTATCGAATTCAGTGGTCGCACCCGCATCACTCTGCAGCGGCAGGGCGGTACCTTGACCGGCATTCTGGGCCTAAATCCGCAGCCAGGTCCCTTCCGCACTCGTCTGAGGAGAGGTGAGAGCTTCACAACGCCGACCGTATTTCTCGGAGCCATGACCGGCAGTGTAGACGATGCCGGCAACGAACTGCGCCGCTGGGTACGCGAGGTGCTGAACGATCCGGCAACCGTGCGCGACCCGGAATATCCCGTCTTGGTGAACAACAGTTGGGGAAGCGATATGCAAATCGACGAGGCCCAGGCGAGACGGATGATCGACGACTCGCACGAGTTGGGGTTCGAGATGTTCCACCTCGATGCGGGTTGGTTTCGCGCAGTGGGCGACTGGTACCCCGACCCCAAGAAGTTTCCGCATGGTATCGCTTCTGTGGCGGCATACGCGCACCAGCAGGGGCTGCGTTTCGGTCTTTGGGCAGACTGGGCGCAAGCGGGCACCAGCCCTCAGCACGGCGCGCTAAGCGTGGATGATCCAGCGCGACGCGACTGGCTGACCACGCAACCACCCTTGGGATGGAAGCCTGAACCGTTCAAAGGCATCACGATCGATCTAGGAGTGCCTCCGGCTCACGAATGGGCTGCAGGGGAGACCCAGCGGTTGGTGCGCGACTACCACTTGGACATGCTTGAGCATGATGGCTATGTGGTGGCGCAGGGTTGCGATCGCTCCGATCATCCGCATGCACCACCAGATCTCAGTTCAATCCGTCGCTACCCGGACCAGGACTTCCTGTGGGTCGAGAGCTCGAATTCTACGGATGTGAGCTACCGTGCCACTCGGGCGTACTATGACATTCAGTCCCAGCTGAAGCAATCGCATCCCGGTCTTCTGCTGGAGATATGCAACGACGGCGGTCGCATGGTGGATTTCGGCAGCGCCGCCCACGGCGACTATTTCTCGATCATCGACTCGTATGATCCCCTCTCAAACCGGCAAGCCTTCTACGATGCAAGTCACCTGTTGCCGCCCGCCATGCTCGAAACATATGTGAAGCAGTGGCCAACGCCTGCGCCACAAAATTTTCTCTACATGCTGCGGAGTGGCATGATGGGCTGGTTCACACTCATGCTGGATACGACGGGTTGGACTGCAGCGCAACACGCAACAGCGAAGGAGGAACTGCAGTTATACAAGTCTCAACTTAGACCATTGATCCGCAGCGCGGACCTCTACCACGTTAGCCAGCGACCGGATGGCAAAGGATGGGACGCCATGGAATACGTCGACCACTCAGGAAAGCGCGGTGTACTATATGCCTTCCATGGGACGGATGTATCAAAACGGACGTCTCGCTGCTTGCTGGAAGGGCTGCAGCCTTCGCGGTCCTATCGACTGGAGTTCCATGACCATAGCGCGCCGGACCGCACGGTAAGTGGAGCGGAACTGATGCGCGACGGAATCAACCTCAGTCTGCCCGTCGCGAACTCATCGGAACTGGTATTTTTCGCTGCAACCGGTTCATGAGACACGCATTGGCCGCCTTTTAGCCGTATTCGCTGCACGTGACGGTTAAGGACGTGTGGGGTCCGCGGCCGCTTGTCCTGTGCCTTCGGTCAGTGTCACGATGCGATCGGCATCTGCTCCGGTAAATTCTTCTATCTCGCCATTCGGCCAGCGTACTTCGAGTGCATCCACGTGCGTCTTTGTGCCTAGCCCAAAGTGCAGTCGCAGGTCACTGGACGATAGGTAGCTGGACCCGCTCCGCACTTCCTGCACCATATGTGCGTTGCCCGTGCGCAATGTGACGCGCGCGCCGATCGCATCGCGATTCGACTGCCTTCCACGCAACACCACGCCAAGCCAGTGGTTGGTATTCGCAGCCAAGTTGACGAGCAGCATCGGCGCGGCGCTCATATTGTTCACCACGGCGGAGACGCGGCCATCGTTCCACAGATCGGCGATGGCCATGCCGCGGCTCGCAGCAGGCTGCGTGCAGCCGGGTCCGCACTGCGTGCTCAGGTCCTTGAACTTGCCATTACCGGCGTTCCAGTAGAACAACCTGGGCTCTTGATATGTAGAGCCGAGGTGAGATGTATCCACCTCCGGGTAGACATGGCCGTTTACGGACAGTAGATCGGGTCGGCCATCGTTATCGACGTCTAGAAAGCTCGTGCCCCAGCCTAGATATTGCGTATTCAGACTTAGGCCGCTTTCGAAAATCTCAGACTCAAAAGTCCCATTTCCCAGATTACGGTAGAGGGAAGAAGTGTCGTCCGAAAAATTCGTCTTGAAGACATCAAGATGGCCATCACCGTCATAATCGCCCGCGGCGGAGCCCATGCCTGCCTGTTCCCGGCCATCTTCGTTGAAGGCGACCCCAGCATCTGCGGCAACATCGGTGAAGGTGCCGTCTCTGTTGTTGTGGTAGAGGATGCTAGGTGTGCTATCGCAGGCGAGGTAGACGTCCGGCCATCCATCGTCATCGTAGTCGAGCGTGGTAACACTGAAGCAGTAATGTCCGTATGTTTTCTGGATGCCACTCGGCTTGCTAACATCCGCAAACCTGCCCCCACCCAGGTTGTGGTAGAGCAGGTTTGAGGTGTATGGCAGCCCACGCGGTCCACACATAACCGGCGTTCCCTTCCAAATGCACATGAGGCCCTTGCCCGGCTGCGGCGCCGTGCTCACATCGAAGTCAACGTAAGTGGCCACCATCAAATCCAGCTTCCCGTCGCGGTCATAATCGATAAACGCGCAGCCTGTGCTCCAGGCGTGTCCATCGCCAGCGACACCAGCCTCTCGCGCGACCTCCTTGAAGGTCCCATTGTGTTCATTGTGATAAAGACGATTGATGCCATACGCCGTGACATACAGGTCGTCGTAGCCGTCGTTGTCATAATCGCCGACGCAGGCGCCCTGACCCCACCCGGTGCCGCCGATCCTCGCTGCGTTCGTCACATCGCGGAAGGTTCCATTGTGATTATTGTGATACAGATGGCCGGTGGGCGGAGTGGAGCGGCGGCTCTCGTGCGCGTCAAGTGTCGTTCCATTGACGATGAAAATATCCGGCCAGCCGTCGTTGTCATAGTCGATCACCGCAACGCCACTGCCCGTCGTCTCAATGATGTACTTCTTCGTCGTGACGCCGCCGTTTACATTTAGCATAGTCAGGCCTGCAGCCTGACCTTCATCGACAAACCACGCGGGACCTGCGTGTACGCTGCTTGCAGGGTAGGGGATCAAATGGGATGGAGCAGTATTTTTGCCGGGTGGAAGAGCCAGTGCCGACCGGAGGCAAGGCGAACAGAGGCAGCAGGCAATCCAGAAGACAGAGTTGAAGAGGCTGCGGCGTTGCATCCGCACATGCTAGCACTCGAAACATTTGCCATTTTGCGTCGGTGTTCTCGCGCCGCTGCTCTGCTGCTCGCTGTGCCAGCGATCGCCGTCTATAGTCAATCGAGCGGACCACAGTCGCTCCAGCCTTCTGCATCGTTGCAGTCGGCGGAACAGTTGCTCAATGCAGGTCATGTCGAAGAGGCTCTCGCCCCTCTGCGCCAACTCGCGGCGGTGCAGCCGCCAGTTAGGGGCGCCGCTCACGACCTTGGGCTTGCCTGCTATCGCACCGGCAAGCTATTGGAGGCCCGTACAGCTTTTGCGCAAGCAATCCGCGAAGATAGCACGGACATTGAATCGGTCCAAATGGAAGGGCTCACCCTCTACCGTCTAGGTCAGCCTGCCGCTGCCATTCCTTACCTGGAACGTGTACAGCAGTGGATGCCGCACGCCAACGCCGATGCCAGTTATGTGCTCGGCCTTTGCTATCTCAATGCGCGCCGCTACGATGATGCACGCCGCGCGTTTGCGACCCAGTACGGTATGGATCCAGCTTCCGCCGGAGGGTACCTGATCCTGGGCAACATGTTGCAAATCGCCAACCTGCCGGAGCTGGCCGCAGATGCTGCCCGCAAGGCGATCACTCTGGATCACGGGCTGCCGCAGGCCCACTTCCTTATAGGTGAAGTGGATCTGTTCAAAAGCGATATACCTGGTGCACTGACCGAGTTCGAACAGGAGCGCACCATCAATCCGGGGTTCGCCCCGGTCTACGACAGGCTTGGCGACGCCTATCTGCGATCCGGGAAATTTCAGGAGGCGCAGGCTTCTCTAATGAAGGCCCTTTCGCTCGATACTTCGCGTACCGGACCATTCATTCTTATGGGCAAGGTGCTGCTGCGCCGCGACGATCCACAGGCTGCCGCGATGTACCTACAGCACGCGGAAAAGATGGACCCGTCCAATTACATGACGCATACACTACTCAGCCAGGCCTACCGCAGGCTGGGCAGCGACGATGACGCGAAGCGCGAAATCGATCTCGCCTCGAAGATCCATGCGAGTACGGAGCTGAAGCTGCAACCCGTTCAATAATGGATTGTGACGAGCCCACGTTCAGTGGACGTGGATGGTGACGAGCCGAACCTTCAGTGGTACCCCCCCGATGATGGTCGTCTCGAGGAGGGCGTCGAAGGGACGAATCTTGCCATTCGGGCCGGTTGTCGCCCTTAGCAGTTCTGCAGCGCTCTCCGGTCGGCTGGCAAACTCCACGGCGGCCTGGGTCCCCAGAGTCGTGAGGCCGCTGAGCCACATCATCTGCTTCCCGGACTGCATCCCGGGCTGGAACGAGATGATTGCGTAGTCGCGGTTTAATGGGTGTTCAGGGCGCACATAATCGGCGAGTTCACCGGGCCGGGGATGATTGTTGTGATATCCGGAGGCTTCTGCGGAGCTGAAGAGCGTGAACTCCGCGTCGGAAGGAAGCGCCTGTGCCGCCAGATTTTCTGCGGGCGAGCCGATGAAAATGAGATTGCGTTGCTTAGCTTCATCCCATGTAACGAGATGACTGCGTTTCAGGATGAACGTTGCGTGGGCCGAGTCGAAAAGCCGCGTCAGTTCATAAACGCCATCTGCTTCGCCGATTCCTGTGTAGTGGTCGATCAGATGGCCGCCGCCCGGCGGGTTTTGCAGCTCTTGCAGCGTCGCATAGCGCATTCCGCTCTTGGAGTCCCCTACGAAGACCCCATTGCTGTAGATGAGCAGGGGAGGATCACCAGTAAGAAACGGTCGCCATAGAGTAGCCACGCTCCGGTTGGGTCTGGAACCCGACAGCAGGGCCGCGGCGAACACCGCCAACGCAACTGCCACCAGTCCAAGACCAAGCCAAAGCAGCCAGCGGCGCGATCGGGCTGAAGTTTGAGCGCTGGCCGACAAAGGGGCATTCGGCGCCTCGTGCGATTCCAGACCCTCCGTGTTCGAACTTCTGACAATGACCACAGGAGGCGCAAGGACGGGCGATGGGCGTGAAGTGAATACCAGCAGGTAATGTCCCTTGGGGACATCGATTCGCAGCTCTTCATCCGCCCCTTCGGTTTCAAAATAGGCAGCCAGCTTTTGCCGCAGCAGGCGCGCATGGCTGCGCACGATGCTGTCTTCACTGGAGTTGTAACCCGCAGGCCTTCCGAAGACTTTCATCCCGATCTGCTGCTCAGTGGCGTCCTCTGGCGCATCGCGGATTGCACACTCCGCCACGTAGAGCAGGAGGTCGCGTAGACGGGGAGAACTCTTGAAGTTCCGGCTGGACGCTACCCGCAATACCAGAGACCAGCGGGGATCCTGGAGAACTGCGGACTGCATTTCACCCTCTTGTTGTGTGTCAAACATGCCCGGCGTTGAGTGTTGCATAGTGCTGAAAGATGGGTCAATCGAAGCTATTTCACCCGTGTTGCCACCGTGAAAAGCTTGCCCCAGACTTACCTGCCATTCACGATGTCCAGTGCCATGGCGTCTCAGCTGCGGCCGTGGCGAAGTAAGAGGTCTCAAGAAAGCGTAATGACCGTGCGCAGGGCCTGCGGCGGTGAACGACGACAGAGACCCACAGAGGGCAAAGGGGGCGCGAATCGGCTGGAAGCTGACGATCGCCCGCTCCATCTTCAATTGAATCTGTTTTGGGAGGCTTTATGAAGCGATTCACCAGCCAGAGGTTTCGGCCTGCAATTCACCTGAGCGCGATACGCCTACTATGCGCTGTCGCCTTTTTGCTCGTCACCTGCGGCGTTTTCCATTCCGGCCATGCGCAGGCGGTATATGGCTCGATCTTTGGGACAGTCACGGACAACGGGGGGGCCGTAGTACCGAATGCCAACGTGAAAATCACAGACGTGGCCAAGGGAACCTCCACTACCGTTCAGACGAACGGGAGCGGCGAGTACACCGTGCAGCACCTGATTCCCGACATTTATCAGGTAGATGTCACAGCGGCTGGCTTTGCTCCCGGCACCGTCAACAATGTGGTCGTCTATGCGGACACGGCTCCCAAAGCCGATGTCAAATTAGTGGTGGGGACCGCCAGTTCCACAGTAACGGTCACTACCGCCGCGCCCCTGCTGACTACAGACCGTGCCGAAGTGAGCACGATCCTTAATGAGAGGGCAGTAGAAAATCTTCCCAACCTCAATCGGAACTTCACCGCCTTCGAGCTGCTGACGCCCGGTACCACTTACATCGGCTGGGGGCCAGGCGAAGGAAGTGGCAACCCTCAGCGCAGCCAATCGATCGAAGTGAACGGCCAGCTGCCTTTCGCCACCGGATACGAGCTCGACGGCACTGACAATCAAGAGCCAATCAACGGAGTCGCTGTCATCAATCCGAACCTCGATGCCGTTTCCGAGATGAAGGTGACATCGCAGAACTACGATGCCGAATTCGGAAAGGCTGTCGCCGGGCTGGTGACCGCGCAGACGAAATCCGGCAGCAACTCCTTCCATGGCTCCGCTTTCGAATATCGCCGCTCGGATGCGCAGCAGGCTCGCGATCCGTTTGCCAATGCCACACGAAACTCGCTTACCGGCCAGTATCTCTCCCCAACTCTTCATAACCAGTTCGGCGGATCGGTCGGCGGCCCCTTCAAGAAGGACAGAGTCTTCTTCTTTGGTGACTACCAGGGGCTTCGCGAAAAAACCGGCTCAGCAGTCCTGACAACCGTACCGACGGAGAAGGCGCTCACCACCTGCACTTCGGGCGGAGCGTGCGATCTCAGCGACTATCTGCAGGGTGGACAGGGTCAGATTTACAAGCCGAATAGCCTCACTGACGCTTCAAACCTAAACCGCGTGCCTTATCCGGGAAATATCATCCCGGCAGGCGATGTCTCACCCCAGGCGGTGGCGTTCTTCAAACTCATTCAGGCAAATGCGCCTCCGAATGTCGGGGGCTCGGCGATCACCAACAACTTCGCCACCTCCGGTTCGGGGATCTTTAATACCAACCAAGCGGATGGGCGTGTTGACGCAAGGTTCGGCGACAAACTGCATCTGTTTGGCCGCTATACCTACTTCGGCGTGGCATTGTCCGGTAATCCGTTCTTTGGAGCAGCTGGAGGTCTCGGCTATGGTCCAAGCGGATTTGCGGGAACGGATTCGGCCCGCTATCAGAGCATCGCATCGGGCGGTGACTATGTCGTGTCACCCAGCTGGCTCACGGACTTCCGTTTCGGGTATTACCGCATTTACAACAACACAGTCGGACCCAACTCCAACCAGCCTCTCGGCAATGCGCTGGGCATTCCCAACGCGAACGTCGGCGACCTGTCGCTGAATGGTGGTTTGCCGCAGTTCAACATCGACATCCCCAGCAACGGAAGTAATGGTGGTCAGAACGTGGAGTATGGAACCTCCGCCAATCCGACTCTGCAGCAGACCAGCCAATGGCAGGTTGTGAACAACTGGTCCCATCAGATGGGGAATCACAACATCAAGTTCGGAGCCGATTATCGCTACGGCAAGAACCACACTGTCTCGATCGCGAGCAACGCACTTCGCTCCGGCACATTCTTCTTTGCCGCGCCTCGCACCTCGGGGCCGAACTCCTCGGGTGTTGGCTTCGCCACATTTCTCCTCGGCGATACCACAACCTTCTGGCGTACGCAGACGCAGAATACAAATGCACAAACACGCCAGAACCGCTTCTTTACGTACGCGCAGGATCAGTGGCGCGCGACCCCCAAGCTCACAGTTAATTACGGGCTCCGCTGGGAGCTATACACTCCAGAATCTGTGACCGCCAAGGGTGCCGGCGGACTACTCAATCTCACCACCGGAATTCTGCAGATCGCCGGTTATGGATCGAACAGCGACACTCTCAACGTCAAGAATAACTTTTCAAACTTCGCACCGCGTCTCGGTGTAGCCTACCAAGTCTTCCCGCGCACTGTAGTGCGTGCCGGTTACGGAATCGTGTACGGCCAGGGCTGGGCCGGGGATACTTTCGGCGGTGTGCTGACCTCGTCGTTCCCGACCCAGGTCCAGCAGACCGTAACTCCGGTATCGAACGATGCAGCCGTCTTCAACCTTGCACAAGGCCCCCCGGGCTACACCTTCCCTGCGATTCCATCCAATGGCAACTACGTCCTGCCGGACGGCATTTCTCAGACGGCACGTCCCACTCAGGTCCGCTTGCCCACTGTTGCGGGCTGGAACGTGATGCTGCAGCAGGAACTCACCTCCAACATGTCACTGCAGATTGGCTACGTAGGCAGCGAGGCGTACCACAACATGTTTGAGTCGTCACCCTCGTACAACGCGAATGAGCAGACGCTCGCCGGCTTTAACCAGATCAATCCGGAGACGGGTCAGCTCTACACTGTGCCCGAGCGGTCCCCCTTCTATAACGGAACAGCGCAGCGCGAATTGGGAGTGAAGTATGGCTCACCGTTCGGCTGGACGCAGCGCATCGACTACATGGCAAACCAGGCGACCGGCAGCTACAACGCGCTGCAGATCGTCCTCAACAAGCGCTTCACATCTGGCCTCCAGTTCCTGACGCACTACACCTGGTCCCACGCTCTGGGACATGAGTCGTATGAGTTCCTGATCAATCCCAAGATCGGCCGGGGCAACGGCTACTACAACCGCCGCCAGGCCTTCGTCTTTGCGGGCAACTACGACCTGCCTTTCGGCCGCGACAAGCTTATTGGCTCGGGCGTTCCGGGATGGGTCAACCAGATCATCGGCGGATTCCAGTTGAACGGAACTCTCACCGTGGATGGCGGCATACCCTTCAACACCAACTACACAAGCTGCTCCGCCGACAACGACGTAGGCAATAGCGACAATGCCTGTTTCCTGAATAAGACCGCGACGAACGCGAGCTTTGGCATCCACAAGGGCAGCTACAACGCGCAAGGCCGGTTTGTTCCTTACATCAAGCCATCTCCCTATGTCCTGCAGCCACCAGGAGCCGCCAACAACAGCTTCGGCGGCTTCGCCCGTCCGGCAGCGGGCACGTGGGGCAACATTGGCCGCGATGCTCTTTGGGGACCAGGCTTGGTGAACGTTGACGCGTCCGTAGCAAAGAACTTCACCCTGCATGAGGACCTGAAACTGCAATTGATCGTCCAGGCATTCAACGCTTTCAACCACGTGAACCTGGCCAACCCGGACACGTGTATCGATTGTCAGGACCTAAATAGTATCGGCGTCCAGAATGCCGGCACCATTCAAGGAACAGTGGCGAACCAGGACGGAACCTCCATGCGCCGCTTGCAGTTTGGGGCACGCTTCCAATTCTAACTCGATACCAACGAGCAGTACTCAGCCTCTCTTCAGGGAGGCTGAGCACCGTCCTGTATCGCTTTTGAGAGTACGTTATCGGTGTACCGTAGCTCTTGACTCTACCTCTCGTGTGAAGTCCGTTTCCAAAATGCGATGAAAATTCTGATTCGGCTTGCCGTATGCGCGGCGCTCTTCATTTCGTTTGCTAACTCTCCGGCATGGCCGCAAACCAGCCCGACAACACTACCCACGTCCGGTTTTACTCTTTCGACAGATTCAGTCGGTCCCGTGCGCTTCGTGGCCGTCCATGGCCGTCGATCTGCGATCCTGGGATATTCGCAGAACGGACTCGAGATGTGGGCGTGGCCGTTTCAGATCTTGAGTGGATATCGCATCGGCATTCGTCCTCAGGGTGCAGCCACGGAGATGAATGGAGATCTACTCCTGCGGCGCATTGAATACGATCCCGATGCAGTAACTCGGATTTACATCGGCCCAGATTTCGTCGTCTACGAACGGATTTTTGTGCCTCTCGATCTGTCCGGCGCGATCATCACGTACAAAGTGGAGGGCCGCGGTCATGTGGACATCTCCGTTCACTTCACTCCAGTGCTCAATCTGATGTGGCCAGCAAGCGCCGGCGGACAAAGCACAGCATGGAATGACGCAGTTTCCGGTTATGTAATCTCCGGCGTACCGGGCAGTATTACGGCCACGATCAGTTCGCCCGAAATCATCTCCCACGACAGCACGGAAAACAGCGCAATCCATTATGGTGACGGGCTTGCATTTGCTATCCGACCAAACGTCTCCGCGCACGTGTTTGTCGCGCTTAATCAGGCGCGCACCGCGGGGACGCTGGTAAAACAGTTGGCCGCGGACGAGACCGCGCTGGAACAAGAAGCGTCCGCACACTACGCAGCCCTCGTGCGCCATACGCTTCAGATCGAAACTCCGGATGAAGACGTAAACCGCGCTCTGATTTGGTCAGAAATCGCTCTCGATCAGGCATGGGTCTGCGACCCGAATCTGGGCTGCGGTCTGGTGGCCGGCTACGGTCCGTCGCGAAGTGCGCGGCGTCCGCAATATGCGTGGTTCTTCGCCGGAGATGGTCTCATCGCAACAGATGGTCTGGTCGCAGCGGGCGAGTACGACCGCGCGCGGGCCGAACTCGAATTCATCCTGAAATATCATGATCAAAAAAACGGCATGATCTGGCACGAACTTTCACAAAGCGCCGGTTACCTCGACTGGGCCGGCAAATACCCCTATATGTTCGTCCATGTAGACATCACATTTCAGTTCCTCAGCGCGCTGCCACGGTACATTGAGACGAGCGGCGACATCGATTTTGCAAAACAGCATTGGTCTGCAATCGAGTCCGCGTATCGGTACTGCGAGTCTGTCATCGATCCTGCGACC
>DATAQX010000368.1:0-15732 GCA_036264455.1 Silvibacterium sp.
GAACGCAGGTCAGCTCTCCCGGCAGCAGTCTTCCTGGCAAAAAGCCCAGCGGGGCAACATTCTTTTCGCCTTCGGCATCGCCATCGCGCTCTTTGTCGCATGGCATGTGCTGGGCGTGCTTGAGATCATCTACGTCAGCGCTCTGTTTGCGGTGGTGCTCACCCCGCTCATGAGTGCCATCATGAACCTTCACATCGGCAACTGGAGGCCGGGCCGCGTCGCAGCCATCCTCATTCTTCTGTTCATCGTGGCCTCATCGGCAGTTCTCTTTTTCCTCGTCGCTCTTCCTCCCGTTATCCGTGACATGCATCAGTTCGCGCTAGAACTCCCCACCCGCGGCCCCCAGCTGCTTGAGCGCGTGCACAGATTCCCGTTCGCCCAGCACGTCGATGTCAATAAGCTCAATGCCAAGCTCCAGGACCTGGCATCCAACTTCGCCGGCTTTGTCTTCAGTTCCCTTAAGGCGTGGGCCAGCAGCCTTTTCAATCTGATCACCGGCCTCATCCTGACCATTTACTTCATGCTTGAGGGCGACATCGCCTACAAATGGCTTCTTTCCTTCCTGCCCCTGGAGAGGCGCAAGCGTCTTGACGCTACCCTTGCCCGCGCCGAGGTCCGCATGGGAAAGTGGCTGCTCGCCCAGGGATCGCTCATGCTGCTCATCGGCCTGGTCAGCATGATTGTCTTCCTCTTTCTGCACGTCCGATACGCTTATGCGCTCGGCGTGCTTATGGGCGTTTTCAACCTTGTCCCCTACGCCGGTGCGGTTATTTCCATGGCCCTCGTCGTTCTCGTCGCCGCTATCGACTCCTGGGGACGCGTCGTCGGCGTGGTCGTTTTCTACCTCATTTACTCCCAGATCGAGACCTCGTATCTCACGCCGCGCATCATGAAGCACAGCGTCGACCTCGCCGGCCTTACCATCATCATCGCGCTCCTGCTCGGCGCGGACCTGGCTGGGATTGTCGGCGCCATGGTCGCAGTTCCCACGGCTGTTCTGGTGGCAGTATTGCTCAACGAATACGCCGTCACGCACGATCCTGTCACCGAAGCCGAACCGAACGACAAAATCGAGTGAGGTTAAAGGGGTATAGTTCAATTTCCGGATTGTCGACTACCCGGATAGAACTCGAATGAGGAGCCAGTATCGCGCCTTAATGAGTGCATTGGCCTGAAGTCATTACTTTACTTTCGGGCCACACTGCGATTGCTAGCCACGTCTTCCGGATAACTCCCTAACGATTAGTTCGCGAAGCCATATGTGCGATGGATCGTTATCTCTCTGGCAGTCCCACACCATCCGCAGGACAAACGGAGGCAATCCTAGCGGCTCTGGGCATGAGACCAGGTTCAGTCCCTTGCCGAAGCGCACGACGACAGACTCTTGAATGCAGGCGATGAGATCACTCGTCGATACCGCATGGAGTACGGACAGACAGTGCGGCAGTGCCAGCCTCAACCGCCGTTTAAGTCCTCGCGATGCAAGCTCGTTGTCAATCAGCCCCCAAAGCTGGTTGCGGTAAATCACGGCGGCATGATCGAGTTGCGTAAACCTGTTGAGCGTCAGCTTGCCTTTCCATAGGCGATGCCCGCGTCGCGCAATGACGACGTTATTCTCTTCGGAGAGCGACTGCATAACCAGCCCGGAAGAAAGGTAGCGAGCGTCGGGAAAATACCCGATGGCCAAGTCCAGTGTTCCATTGCGGAGCTCGACTTCGGGCACAGTGAATAGCCCATCGAGGCGCCGAGTCTGCATCTGTAGTTCCCCTGAAAGCATGGCTCGTGAGAGAAGAGAAACGAGACGCAACTCCACATCGTCGCTGAGGGCAATGTGAAAGCGGTACGCGCTGACCGAGGGGTCAAACACGTGAGGTGCTTCGAAGGTCTGCCGCAGTTGCGTCAGCGCCGAACGTATGGGACCAGCTAGTTGGTCAGCGCGGGGTGTCGGGACCATCCCTTGGGACTTGCGGACGAAAAGCGGATCCTTCAGACGCACTCGTAACCGTCCGATCGCATTGCTGAATGCCGGTTGACTGAGTCCGACACGTCTGGCAGCGCGGCCGACATGCCGCTCATCCATGAGCGCCTCGAAGGCAAGCAGGAGATTAAGGTCGATCCCGCTAATATTCATAGATTCAATATCGCATATGTTCACTATCCATTTAACAAATACCAATCAGGTCAACTATAAAAGCAGCATGTTGAAGCGCATTTTCACCCTCGCCAGCCTCTTCCTGCTCGCAACGGCTTTGCATGCGGCTCCAGCTTCGGAAACCATCGCTCTTCGGGTCTTTAAACAGTGGCTCGATGCCTTCAACTCGGGGGACCGAGCGCGCATCGGCGCATTTTGGCAGCAATACGGTGGAAATAAAACGGATGACCGTGTTGCACGCGATATGGGCTTGCGGAACATGACTGGTGGCATGTCCATCTTCCGTGTTGTAGAAGACACGGAAACGCATCTGGTCGTGCTCATGAAAGAGAACCGCGGCGTCTGGTCGGAATCGACCATGGACCTGGCTTCGACCAATCCGCCTGTGATAGCGAGAATGGGGGGCCACCCGGTGCCGCCGCCTGAGAGTGCAGTGAGTCCGGCTGGCAACGATAGGGAGCTTGCCTCGCACGTGACTCAGCACATCGCAGAGTCAAGCGGCCCCGATGCCTACTCTGGGACGGTTCTTGTCGCACACAACGGGCAGATCGTACTGGAAAATGCGTGGGGCATGGCCGACATCCATCGACATATAGCCAATACGACCGATACGCAATTCTGCATCGGCTCGATGAACAAGATGTTTACGGCCGTAGCGATCCTGCAGCTTGTGCAGCAAGGCAAGATTGCACTCGATAAGCCGATTGCGACATGGTGGCCGGATTATCCGAACCACGATCTCGCAGCGCGTGTGACGATCCGTGAACTCCTCAGCCACACTGGCGGCACAGGCGATATTTTTACGCCGGAATATGAAGCACATCGGCTGGAAGTACGTACGCTCGCGGACTACGTTCGGCTCTTCGGCAATCGGCCTGTGGCTTTTGAGCCGGGCACCCGCATGGAGTATTCCAACTACGGCTTTATTCTGCTGGGTCGCATCATCGAGTTGATCAGCGGCGAAACCTACGAGAGTTATGTGCACAAGCACATCTTTCTTCCTGCAGGAATGTTGCACACGGATTCACGTCCGGAGGCGGATCACGTTCCTGGACGAGCCGTCGGCTATATCGTCAAACCTGACGGCCTTATCCCCAACAGTGACACAATGCCGTGGAGCGGTACATCTGCTGGAGGCGGCTATTCCACCGTTCACGATTTGTTTCTCTTTGCGCGAGCGCTTCAGGCAGGGACGCTGCTGCCCCCAAACCTTTTAAAGGAAGCTACTCATGGAAGCAAATTGCGAGATGACTACGGGCTTGGTTTCTATGCTCTACCTAACGGTGGCTACGGACATGGCGGGGGCGCGCCTGGCATCAACGGCGAATTACACATCCTTCCGCAAAGTGGCTACATCATCGTGGCGTTGGCGAACAGGGATCCACGGATGGCTACGAATCTAATCGACTTCATCACAGGGGTGCTTCCAAAGCCAACAGTCGCTGCATCCTTGTGAATTATTTCGGAATCTGCAAAAGCACACTACTTTTCGTTATGAGATATTGCCTGCGTAATTATTTGCTCGACGAGTGCATAATCGCCAATGCACTCAGAGAGCGTTCCGGTGCAGGGGGAACTCCAATCTGCCAGATTGCGAACGAATCACGGGCAATCCGGAAACTGAACTCCCTATCCTGAGAGATCCATCGGCTCATTGGTATCATGAAGTGTGAACCCCGCACCCCAGCTCGCTGAAAGGTTGACCGCCGAGCCAGAGCTCGCGCCGATCTCCGTAAATCCGCCTGAACCTTTGGCACAAACTTTGGAGCCAGGGACGCATCTCCACGCCCCGCGCGCCGGCGAGACTGCGTTCCGCATTGCCGACTACCGCGAACTCTTTAAAGTCCGCGTCACACTGATGGTCGTGATGACGGCCTGGGCCGGCTTCTATCTCGGGTCCATGCAGTCCGGAATCAGCAGCATCCAGCCCGGCCTCATCGAAGCCCTCTTCGGCGTCGCTCTGGTTTCGGCGGGATCAGCCGCGCTGAATGAATGCCTGGAACGCAAGCTCGATGCCAAAATGATCCGCACTTCGCGGCGGCCCATGGTTACGGGACGCATTGGCCTCGCTCACGGAATTATCGCCGGCCTCGCCGCTATCGTCTTCGGCTCCATCTGGCTGGTTCGCGAAACCAATCTCATCACCGGCACCCTCGCTCTCATCACCGCCTTCACCTATGTGGCGATTTACACCCCGCTCAAGCCTCATACCACCATGGCCACGTTCATCGGAGCCTTCCCCGGAGCCATGCCGCCACTCCTCGGCTGGACCGCCGCGCGGGGACGCATCGAGTGGCCGGCCGTGGCCCTTTTCGCCATTCTCTTCATCTGGCAGTTTCCCCACTTCATGGCCATCGCGTGGCTCTACCGCGAAGACTATGGACGCGCCGGCATCCGCATGCTCCCCGTCGTTCAGCCCGACGGCTGGTCTACGGTGCTCGAAGCGCTCACCTATGCCGTGCTGATGATTCCCGCCAGCCTTCTGCCCGTCTACCTGGGCGTCGCCGGACTTTACTACGGGGCAGCCGCCGTCATCCTCGGCCTGGTCTATCTCGGCTATACCATCCGTTTCGCGCGGATCACCCGCGCCCGGTCGACTACCGAGTCGAAGATGTACGCCCGCGATCTGCTCAAGGTAAGCGTCATTTACCTGCCGCTGCTGCTCACCGCGCTCATGCTCAACGCCAAGGGAAAGTGATTAGAAGGACAAAGAATGCAGGCAACGATTGAAACCAAAGGATCGAAGGGATCAACAGGTCACACCGTCGCGGCGATCATCATTGTCAGCGCCCTGGCCAGCGCGCTCATCTGCTGGCTGGTGTATTTCCACGCGCCGACCGATGTTGCCGGAACCCATCTGCTGTTTCTGCCCGCGACGAATGCCCTGCTAAATGCCCTCAGTACCATCGCGCTGCTCACCGGCTTTGTCTACATCCGCAGGCGGCAGATTCCGAAGCACCGCGCTTCGATGCTCACCGCCTTCTTTTTTTCGTCGATCTTTCTCGTCTCCTACCTGGTGAACTTCACGCTCCATGGGGAAACGAAATTTCCGCGCGGCAATCCCTTGTGGCCTTTTTACTGGAAGCTGCTCGCCTCGCACATCGTGCTCTCGGTCATCGCCCTGCCGATCATCCTGATTACTTTTTTTCTCTCGCTTTCGGGCCGCTTCCCGGCGCACAAGCGCCTGGCTCGCTGGACTTTTCCCATTTGGCTCTACGTCTCGGTTACGGGCGTGATCGTTTATGCGATGCAGGCCGCCTGTCGATGAGGACTCAAGAATGTCGCTGGTTATGAAACAGGAACAAAACGCGGAGCGCAGAAAAGAGTTCAGCCGCGAGCTGCATCTCGCCGGAATGAGCAGCCATCCTGCGAGCGAACCGCAGAGGGACGACGGAACCCGGCAGCTCCTGCATAGCGGAGGCTGGACCATTGCCGCCGGTCTGCTGGCCGCGATTCTCATGGCTACCGTTTTCGGAGGAATCACCCGCCAGGGTCCGCATACCAATTCCGGCTGGCTGGCGCTCATCGTCGCCCTCATGTGCCTGCCCTTCGGCTCCCTGCTCTTTGTGCTTGGAGCAGCCAAGTGGTTTCGCAACCGCCGTCTCAGACGAGGGCACTAGGACGGTAGTGGTCAGTTTGAATCCATAGGTGCTTTGGACGGTCATCTTTCTGCCTTGCGTATTACCTATAGGCCTGAGAGCATTGCGAGAATGAATGATCGAGCGCTGATTACCATAGGGGTTCTCGTTCTGGTAATAATGGGGTGCAGTCTTGCTGCTATCTTTGCGCCGAGTACGCGGCGCATCTTCTGGATTGTGGGGTTGTCCTTAGCCCTACTTGAATTCGGAGGGATTACTGCCGGCATAGCCTTTAGGAGCATTAGCCACAGACACCTAAGCAACAAAGGCTTCACGATGCTTCTGGTCAATGGCTCTGCAACATGGGTGATCGCTCGATACCTCTTTGAAAAAATTAGAGAACCGAGACTTGATCGCCGTGTGGATTCAAACTGACCCATTACAGTTAGGAGCTGCCGACCGCTTCTCAACCGGCGTTCCTGTTATTCTTCTCTGAAAATCCTTTGGAGTACCCAGTCATGGCAAGAAGCGTCAACAAAATCATCCTTCTCGGCAACGTAGGCAAGGACCCTGAAATTCGTGCGACAGGCGGTGGCACCATGGTCGCCAGCTTCTCACTGGCCACCACCGACCGCGCCAAGGACCAGGCCGGAAACTGGACCGACCGCACGGAATGGCACAATCTCGTCGCCTTCCAGCGCACGGCCGAGATCGTCCGCGACTACGTGAAGAAGGGCTCAAAGCTTTACATCGAAGGGAAGATCCAGACCCGCTCCTGGGATGACAAGACCTCAGGCGAGAAGAAATACCGCACCGAGGTATTGGTCAACGAGCTCGTGCTTCTCTCGGGTAAAGGTGAAGGCGGCGGCAGCGAAGGAGGCTACAGCCGCGGCGGCGGCAGCACTTCGTACGATCAGCGCAGTTCTTCTGCTGACGATCTGGTCAGCTCCACCGAGATCACCGATGACGATATTCCGTTCTAGCCGCCGGGCCATGCCGCACCGGCCTGTATCCGTCAGCTAACCCGAACCTGCTTCTGGGCTTCTTATTTAAGAGGATTGGAGGTGCCTATGATTGCCATTATCGGGATCGTATGCGTCGTCCTTGTGTTATGCCTCGTTCTTGTGCTGAAGGGTCCTATGACGCGGAAACCTGCGCCGCTCCCGAAAGAGCGAGAGCTTCATTCGCACGGCCCTCGCGCTTCGGGACTCAATTGACAAGGCGGCTGCGGAAGCGCAAATAAAGCGGGCTAACGTTTCCCTGACACCAGGCGCGCTTCGGTTCGCCCGCTGGCGGCCTGGTCCAGGAGCTCCTTGGCGGCGACCAGGCTGATGTCGTGCGGGACGGGACGAAAATCCGACCGCGATTCGCGCTGATCTTTGCTCACATTCTTGAAGAGCAGCACCTTACCCCGAATGTGAACCGCGACGAGGTTTGTCTTCCAATGGACCTCGCTCACCTGCTCCCGGTGAATCTCGAAGGTTCCACCCTTTTCCACGTGGCCGAGAATGCCGTAGCCGAAATCGACGCGATCCACCAGGCGTCCGTCCATATCGACCATCCGTTTGAGCTTTTGATTTACAACCAGCGTGCCGCCCAGCGCATGGACAATCCGCGCCTCGTAGCTGTTCGGCGTAAAGGCCGGATTGGGGCGAAACGAAAGCCGCACCCGGTCGCCCTCGCTCGGGCCCGCATATTCAAACAGAAAAGCCTGGGGAAGCATTTCGACAACCTTCCGCATCCGCTCGTCGTCCTGCAAATGCTCCTGCCGGGTGCGCGCCATCGCACCCGGCTTTTCAACCAGTTCCTGGAGCCGGAGGTCTTCGCGCCGGCGCTCTGCTGAGTCCAGCGGATTGCCGTGATCCTCAATCACGCGAAAGATTGGGCCGTCGGAGGTCTCAACCTGCTCGCGAACGACATCCTGTGAGCCGGATACACGAAAACTGCGATATTGCCAGAAGCTGTCGCAGCCGCGGTCCTGGAGTTCGTTGTAGATAACGTCCGCGATAAGCTGTTGCGCGGGCTGGGTCGGCGTCCGGTCCTGCGCCTGCGCCAGCAGGCTGAGACCGAGCGAAGCGAGTACGAACGATGCGCGTGGGTGCATGATGCGTATTGCCTCCCGTGAGATGTGGGCGATCCTGCGCACAGCATCCCATATTCCCCTGAATCCAATGCGAGCAGGCTGTTAAATGCCGCGAAATATGTGCAATCGTTCCAGTTTGGCATTACTCTGTTGATTCTCGACCACTTCAGGATCTGGAGAAAATACGTGGCAGCAAGACACAATCTCAGAACTCTTATCCGGCTTGCGGGACTTGTGCTCCTTGTTTTTCTCGGCCTCCAGTTTGTGCGCCCTGAGATTAAGAATCCGCCGGTGACGGCCGAGTTGCAGGCTCCTCCAGAGGTAAAGCAGATTTTCAGGAACTCCTGCTACAACTGCCATTCCAATGAGACGAAGCTGGCCTGGTTCGACCAGGTGGTTCCGGCATACTGGCTCGTGGCCAGCGATGTGAAGCAGGCGAGAGCGCACCTGAACTTTTCCGAGATAGGCGCACAGCCGGCGGCGAAGCAGAAGGGCGCCCTGTACGAAGCGGTCAATATGATTCAAATGGGCGCGATGCCTCTGCCTTCCTATCGCATGGCGCATCCGCACTCAGCAGTCACCGAGGAGCAGCTGGCCGTTCTTCGGGCGTATCTCAATCCCCCCACGCCTGAGGCTGCAACTCCTGCCGCCGATGTGCAGACGGCCGATGCGGAGTATGACAAGTGGGTCAATGCAGGCTCCACGGCAGCTTCCGCGCCGCAGCCGGTGCAGGACGAACCGAATGGCGTCGCGTTCATTCCCGATTACAGGAACTGGCACGCGATCAGCAGCACCGACCGCTTCGACAACCACACCATGCGGGTCATTCTCGGTAACGACATAGCGGTAAAGGCGATCGCCGAAAATCACATCAATCCGTGGCCCGACGGAACAGCCTTCGCCAAAGTGGCGTGGCATCAGCAGCCGGACGGACAGGGCTTCGTCAAAACCGGCAGCTTCCTGCAGGTGGAGTTCATGGTTCGCGACAGTAAGAAATATGCCTCTTCCAAAGGATGGGGATGGGGACGATGGCTGGGCACGGGTCTGAAGCCCTATGGGAAGGACGCAGCCTTTGAAAATGAGTGCATCAGCTGTCACTTGCCCGTCCGCGGCAACGACTACGTCTATACCGTGCCGATTCAGGGCCAACAGGGAGGCCGGCAGTGAGATCAGCGATCTGCTTTCTCTGCGCAGCGATGCTGATAGGTTCCATTGGCTGCACCTCGGAGAATCCGCGCGTGACGACGCACCTGAATGTCAGCGCCGGCCTGACTGGAGAGCTTCCGGTAGATCCGTTGCAGTGGAAGGTCATTACCTCGGCGATCAATCACCAGAACTCGACCATGTTTACTGTCTTCGGCAACAACGCGGCGGTTACCTACGCGCGCACGCATGCGCAACAGGATTACCCCGCCGGTTCGGTTGTGTCTCTCGTCACCTGGAGCCAGCAGGAGGACCCGCGCTGGTTTGGCGGCCTCATTCCCAGAGCTCCCCGGTCTGTGGAGTTCGTGACCGTGAAGACCGGCGCCGATCAACACCCGGTGTATTCGTATGAGAACTACGAAGGCTCTCCGCTGAAGAAGGTGTCGGCACAGGAAGGCCCAACACCCGAAGGACGCGCGGCCTATCTCCTCTCGCAGCGGGCAGCGGTGATGCCCTGACTGATGCCACGTTCCCGCACAGCGGCGGAAAGGCTCTAAACTGAGTGCATGCTTGACGAACTATCCTTCCGCCGCAATGCCGACCGCGCCATCGAATCGCTGAAAAAAAGCCTCATCGACGCTGAAGAAGACGGCGGCTTTGAAGTCGAAGAGCAGCATGGCGCTCTCAACATCGTCTTCGAGGAGCCGCCCGCGAAGTTCGTCATCACTCCGAATGCGCCGGTACGGCAGATCTGGATCTCCGCTCTCTCGACCAGCTTCAAACTGGACTGGTCGGACGCGGCCAACGACTTCGTCTTTCCGAAAGATTCGCTGACGCTCAAGCCTCTCGTAGCCCGGCTGATCAATCAGCAATTGGGCGAAGGGTCGGTCGTGCTCGACTGAATTTGCTCGCTGACCGCCGTGTAATGCATCTGCATTACAATTGAGAAGAGGTGAGTGATGTCCGCAAATGCCCTTGTACAAACCCGTATCGATCCCGAGGTAAAAGCGCGTGCCGCTGAAGTGCTCGAAACCATGGGCCTAACTGTCTCGGATGCAGTGCGCATCCTTCTCACCCGGACTGCAAACGAAGGAGCGCTGCCCTTCCCTCTAACGGCCGACCCAGCCGCATACGATCTCTGGTTTCGCAGCAAGGTCCAGCAGGCCCTCGACGATCCGCGACCGCCAGTACCCCACGCCGACGTTGAAGCATACTTTGCCAGGCGCAGGACGGCAGCACGTGAAAAGGCGGCGCGCAAAGGCAAGTGAGAATCGAATGGGTCCCCTTCGCACTTCAAGACCGTATCGCAATCTTTGATTACATCGAGGCCGACAATCCTCGAGCGGCGCTCTCCATCGACGAGCGCATCAAGAGCCGCGTGGAGACCCTCGCGCAGTTTCCAGAGATGGGCCGCCCCGGACGCACCAAAGGCACACGCGAGCTGGTTATCTCAAAAACACCCTACATTGCCGTGTACCGCATCCATAGTGATAGAGTCTGCATTCTGCGCGTTCTCCATGGCGCACAGCAATGGCCTGATGAAATGCCGGAGGAATAATCAGGCCAGATCTGAGGAGACCCGCCCTTGCTCCCCCTTCACGACTTCACTATGCTGAGAAGTCCAACCAGACAGCCAGGAGACAATGGCCAAAACCCCAAACAAGCCGCAACCCGAAGAGCTCGTCCAAGGCCGTCATCCATCCCCCGAAGAAATGCGCTGGGAGGAGCAAACTCTGCGTCCCGCGCTGAAGAAAGCCCCCGAGCGGCCCATCGGCGCAGCTACCGGCGTCAATCTTGACGCGGATGGTGAGGCGCGTTTCACGACTATCTCGGGTGTCCCGGTTCGCCGCCTCTACACCGAAGCCGATCTGCCTGAGAATCTGGAGCATTCCCTGCCCGGCGAGCCGCCTTACACGCGCGGCATTCATCCCACTGGTTATCGCGGCAAGCTCTGGACCATGCGCCAGTTCTCGGGCTTCGCCAGCCCCGAAGAAACCAATCTCCGTTACAAGTACCTGCTCGCTAACGGAGGCAGCGGCCTTTCCGTCGCCTTCGACCTGCCCACGCTGATGGGCTGCGACTCCGACGACCCGGAGAGTGAAGGCGAAGTTGGCAAGTGCGGAGTAGCCATCGACTCCCTCGAAGACATGGAGACTCTTTTCGCTGGCATCGATCTGGAGCAGACCACTACGTCGATGACCATCAATTCACCCGCCAGCATTATCTGGGCCATGTACCTGGTGGTCGCCGAGAGGCAGGGCGCGGACTGGAAGCGCATCTCCGGCACCCTGCAGAACGACATACTCAAGGAGTACATCGCGCAGAAGGAATATATCTATCCGCCCGCGCCCTCCATGCGACTGGTCGTCGATACGCTGGAGTTCGGCGCGCGCTTTACCCCGCGTTTCAATCCCATCTCCATCTCCGGCTACCACATTCGCGAGGCCGGTTCGACCGCGCTGCAGGAGCTGGCCTTCACCCTCTACGACGGCGTCGAGTACGTCGAATGGGCGCTGCGACGCGGCCTCGACGTCGATGATTTTGCCCCCCGCCTGAGCTTTTTCTTCAACTCGCACAACGATTTCTTCGAGGAGATCGCGAAGTTTCGCGCCGCCCGCAAGGCCTGGTACCGGCTGATGACGGAGCGCTTCGCAGCGAAGAATCCGCGCTCGCACTGGATGCGTTTCCACACGCAGACAGCCGGCGTCTCGCTCACCGCGCAGCAGCCGAAGAACAATATCGCGCGAGTCGCGATTCAGGCCCTGGCTGCGGTCCTCGGCGGAACGCAGTCGCTGCATACCGACGGCTTTGACGAGGCTCTCGCACTGCCCACCGAGGAAGCGGCTCGCATCGCGCTGCGCACGCAGCAGATTCTGGCTTACGAATCGGGCGTGGCCGCGGTGGCCGATCCTCTGGGCGGCTCCTACTTCGTTGAACGCATGACCCTCGACATGGAAGAGGGCGCGTTTGGATATTTCAAAAAGCTCGACGCCCTGGGCGGGATGGTGCACGCCATCGAGCAGGGCTTTCCTCAAAAAGAGATCGCCGAAGCCAGCTATGCCTACCAGCGTGCCGTCGAGGCGCGGGAAAAAATCATTGTCGGCGTCAATGAATACGCCATCGACGAGCAGCCGCAGAAGATTCTCTACATCGATGAATCGGTGCGCGAGGCGCAGACAAAAAAGCTGCGTAAGCTGCGGGCTGAGCGCTCCAATCAGAGTGTCCAGTCCACGCTGAGCGCTCTCTGCCGCGCCGCTGAGCGCTCGCCGCAGGCAGCGGACAACAATGGCATCTCCAGCGCGAATACCATGCCTTATCTGCTCGACTGCGTTCGCGCGTATGCCACCGTGGGCGAGATCGCCGGCGCGCTCAAGCAGGTGCTGGGCACCTACCGGGAAGTCAGTATCGCTTAAATGGGTGCAAAAAAATCGCTTTAGTTAAATTGAAACTCCTGTACGATTTCCTGCGTATCTACTCCCACAACGTGCTACAACTTCGCCTATGGGTAAGGAAAGGCCGGAGCAGGTTTCAGAAAACGGTCCCATCAATCTGCGGAAGCTTTCGGAGCTTCTCCGTCTCTCGCAGACGACAATCTCGCTCGTTCTAAACGATTCGCCTGCGGCTAAATCGATCCCCGGACATACCCGGGAACGTGTGTTTGAGGCGGCCCGCAAGTTTCAATACCGTCCCAACTATTTTGCCCGCTCCCTGCGTCGCAGCCGCAGCATGTCCATTGGCGTGATGGCTCCTGACCTGAGCGAGGGGTACTTCACGCTGGTGATGCAAGGCGTTGAAGAATACCTGCTGCGGGCTCACTACTTCTATTTTGCAGCCAGCCATTACTGGAAGCCTGAGCTGATGGAGCAGTATCCCCGCATGCTTATGGAGCGGGCGGTGGATGGATTTCTGCTGCTGAACACTCCGGCAGAGGTACTGAGCCCTCTGCCCATCGTGGCTATCTCCGCGCATAACAATGCGCCGGGCGTTACGAATATCGTGCTCGATCACAAAAAAGCAGCTGAGATTGCGCTCGCGCATCTGCATCAGCTTGGCCACCGCCGCATTGCTTTCATGAAAGGGCCGGAGATCATCCCTGACACCGAATACCGCTGGCGCGGCATCCTGCAGATGGCCCGCAGGCTGCAAATCGAGGTGCGGCCGGGGCTTTGCATTCAACTGGAAGCGGACAGCTGGTCGCCACAGGTCGGCTATGAGCCGATGAAAGCTCTTCTCGACCGCACACGCGACTTCACGGCCATATTCTGCTTCAACGATATTTCCGCGATCGGCGTTGTTCGCGCCATTCACGATGCGGGCCTGCGCGTTCCGGAAGACATCTCTGTGGTCGGCTTCGATGACATCATCAGCGCGGCGTATCAGAAACCCAGCCTCACCACGGTGCGCCAGCCGTTGCGTGAGATGGGCAGCGAGGGTGCGCAGGTGCTCCTGGATCTCATTGAAAATCCGCAGAAAGAGTCACCGGAAGAGATCGTCATGCAACCGGAACTGATCGTTCGCGAATCAACAGGCGCGGCGGCGAAGATGCGCAGGAGAGCCTGATCTATCTCGCACCCGATCCCAGCTCTTTACCTACGCTTTCCAGGACGATGGCCAATGCGGCCAAAGTGCGGCGGCTCCTCCTTGAGGACATGCGCCGGAGAATCGCGGGCAGTGACGGCGGCTCTTTCTTCGGCATCTTCCTCATAGACTGAAGGTTCGACACGACGCGATTCAGCGCGTCAGGGTCGACGCTGCCCACCAGCTTTGCCAGCAGCAACAGATTGCTCAGCGTTTTCACCGACTCAGGCTGTGTCGCCATTCCAACCGCGTGCTTCACCACCTGATCGCCCGCGCCCAAAAGCCCGCGCAGGACATCGAGCGTGCCTGAATCGTGCAGCTGCTGCAGCAGGTCGTATCCCGACAAAAGCGCATCGGCATGCTCCAGCGGAGCCGCATCCAGACGGCGCTTCATCTCTTCGCGCGCATCGCGCGGCTGAGGCATCAGTTCGATTGGTTTGGCCATCCTGCTTCCCTTCTATCCCTTCGTCTGGATCTGCACCAGCTTGCCCCCGGGGGGCCGGTAATCAGCTCGCTTCCACTTGCGTTCGACTTCCACACCTTTCTGCGGCGTCGGGTGACCGTGACGGAAATTCAGTGGCGGCAGCGGATTCGGACCTTTCCAGGGCAGCGGTTTCAGCTTGACCGTTGTTTCTTTGTAAGCCGGCGTGTGGGTTGCGCGGTCTGTAAAGTTGCCGGTCAGCAGATTCACCGGGTGCTTCGGCGCGTTCAGCGGCATGTAGGCCTGCTTGCCATCCACGCGATCCGTGACCAGGACCTGCGTGCGCACTTCGCCGTTGCGGGAAATCACATCCACCCACTGGCCGCTCGTCAATCCTCGCTCGTCCGCCATTTCCGGCGAAATCTCCATGAAGCCTTCGGGGGTTTCCGCATGGATTCCGGGCACGCGATAGGTCATATTGCCTTCGTGAAAATGCTCGAGCAGGCGGCCATTGTTGAGATGCACGTCGTATTCGTCATCTACCTGCTGGCATGGCTCAATCCACTGCAACGGATAGAGTTTCGCCTTTCCGTCGGGAAAATGGAACTTCTCCGTGTACAGAAGCGGCTGGTCGGATCCATCGACGGCTACTGGCCACTGCAGTGTTTTGTAGCCGGCAAGCCGGTCGTAGGTTACGCCCGCGAACATCGGCGCCAGCGACGCGGACTCGTGCATAATGTCTGCCGGATGCGTGTACTTCCAGTCGGCTCCCAGCTTCCGTGCAACATCCTGAATGATCTGCCAGTCCGGCCTGCTCTCACCGAGCGGCTCTATTGCCTGATACAGCCGTTGAATCCGTCTCTCCGTACTGGTAAAGGTGCCTTCTTTCTCGAGACTCGGGCTCGCCGGAAGCACGACGTCGGCATAACGGCAGGTGAGCGAGAAAAAGCAATCCTCGACAACGAAGAAGTCGAGCTTTGAAAACGCCTCGCCGACAAAGGTGGCGTTCGAGTCGGCGCTATACATGTCTTCGCCGATCAGGTACATCGCCTTGAGCTTGCCATCGTGAATCGCCTCCACCATCTCGTGATTATCGAGACCCTTCTTTGTCGGCAGCTTCACACCCCAACCCTGCTCATAGCGCGCGAATGCTTCCGCATCATCGACTTTGTCGTAACCGGGGAAATATGCGGGCATTGAGCCGAAGTCGCTTGCGCCCTGCACGTTGTTGTGGCCGCGCAACGGATATGCGCCGGTCCCGGGCCGCATGTAGTTGCCCGTTACCAGCAGCAGGTTCGAGATGGCCGTCGATGTATCCGACCCGCCGCAGTGCTGCGTGACCCCCATCGCCCACAGGATGCATGCCGACTCGGCGGCGGCGAATTCGGTCGCGACCTGCGTCAGTGTTTTGATGGGCAATCCGCAGGTCTCCGCCGCAAACTCCATCGTGAAAGGCTCAAGACTCTTACGATATTCATCGAGTCCGTTCACCCACTGGTTGAGAAAACCGGTGTCCGCCAATCCATTGTCGAGGATGTAGCGGCTCAACGCGGAAAGCCAGACTACATCGGTCGAGGGATTGGGACGAAGGAATATATCGGCCCGGCGCGCCATCTCATGTTCGCGCAGATCGGCGACGATCAGCCTCTGTCCGTTCAGCTTGTGCGCTCGTTTTACACGCGTGGCCAGAACCGGATGCGCCTCTGCCGTATTGCTGCCGACGATCATCACCAGGCTGGACTGCGCGATATCGCTGATCGAACCCGAGTCACCGCCG
>DATAQX010000055.1:0-5084 GCA_036264455.1 Silvibacterium sp.
CGTCCACGATATAGCCATAGGCGATTTCGGTAAGCCCGATACTGTGTTCAAGCGTCGGCTTGAGCAGGGCAATGACCTGCCGGTCCATGTAATTGATCGACGTTGCGAAAAAGAGCATGGCGCAGATGGTCCAGCGCACGCGTCCCAGGCGCACCCCAGTAGAACTCAACTCCTCGTGCTCTCGAATCTCGTTGCCGATTGGGTTCATGCGACTGTCTCGAGCTTATCTCTCAATGTCCATTCCTGACTGGCCTTCATAATTTGTACGCGCAGCGCACCAGGTTGTAAGTGAGATCGTGCGCAACTTCAAAAGCTTCATCTTCGTCGAGACGGTGCTCGACGGCCAGCCTAGCGAGGAAGGCGCAGTCCATGCGCCGGGCTACATCGTGCCGCGCGGGAATGGACAGGAAAGCGCGCGTGTCGTCGTTGAAGCCCACCGTGTTGTAGAAGCCCGCTGTTTCCGTGACCGTTTCACGGAAGCGCTGCATGCCCTCGGGGCTGTCGTGGAACCACCACGGCGGCCCCAGCCGCAGACATGGATAATGCCCGGCGAGGGGCGCCAGTTCCCTGCTGTAGGCTGATTCGTCCAGGGTGAAAAGAATCAGCGTGAAGCCTCGCTCATTGCCGTAGTGGTCGAGCAGCGGACGCAGCGCGTGGACGTAATCCGTCTCCGTGGGAATATCCGCCCCCATATCGCGCCCGTAGCGTTCGTACAACTGCCGGTTGTGATTGCGCGAGCTGCCGGGATGAATCTGCATCACCAACCCGTCGTTTACGCTCATGCCGGCCATTTCAGTGAGCATCTGCGCGCGGAAAAGCTCCTGCTGCTCGCCATTGGCACGCCCGGACAGGACCAGATCGAAGAGCCGCGCGGCCTCCTCGTGAGAGAGATTCGCGGTGCGCGCCGTGGGATGGCCGTGATCGGTCGCCGTGCAGCCGAGTTGCTTGAAGCGAGCACGTGTTTTCTCGAGCGCGCGCAAATATCCCTTGAATGTGCCAGTGTCTTCGCCGGTCATTGCTCCGAGCCGGGCAATGTTCTCGCAGAAGCCGGTGAACTCAGGATCGATGACTGGATCGGGACGGAAGGTTGGAATAATCCGCGCTTCCCAACCCGAGTCGCGAATGGCCTGGTGATCGCTCAGCGAATCGAGCGGCGAATCGGTCGTGGCAAGGACCTCGAGGTGAAAGCGCTCGTAGAGAGCGCGTGGCAGGAACTCGGGAGTGAGAAGCTTCTCGGCGATCGTGTCGTAATAGTGATCGGCAGTTTTCGCGGAAAGACGTTCGCTGAAGCCGAAAAGCTCCTGAAATGCATAGTCGAGCCAGATACGAGTTGGGGTTCCGCGAAAAAGATAATAGTGCTCAGCGAAGGTGCGCCATACCTTGCGCGGGTCTTTAATCTGAGGCACGCCGATCTCGAGATCTTCAAGCGAGACGCCCTGGCTGTAGAGCATCCGGTAGACATAATGGTCGGGCTGGACGAACAGACTGGCGGGATCCGGAAAAGGCTGGTTGTGCGCGAACCACGCAGCCTGTGTGTGACCGTGCGGACTGACGATGGGCAGGTCGCGGATCGAAGCATAAAGCCGTCTGGCGACAGCCCGGGTGTCAGGGTCGGCAGGGAAAAGCCGGTCTTCATGGAGCAAGGTCATTATGCGATCTCACCTCATGCCGTGGACGATTCTCAATGTCCACAGCGTACTCGTTGCGATCAAAAGTTCGATCCTATGATTTCATACGATCGTGAAGCAAGACCTGTCCACACTGCCAATCCCGCCATGCGGTACGGTCCAGGCGATCCGAGTCACATTCAGGAGCGCTTAATCAGCAGCTCCTGCGTGAGCGGAACTGCCGTCAGTACCTGCACAATCTTTTCCGACGCATGACCGTCTCCGTAAGGATTTTCCATCCCCGTGAGGGATTTGCGAAACGTCCCGTTGCGCGCTTCATCGATTCTCCGCAGAATTGCATCCGCGTCCGGCGTCGCATCTAAAACGTTGCGGGCGCGTTCTCTTCCCTTTTGCCGAAGGCCTACGTCGATCGTAGGCAGAGCGAATGAGGCAGTCTCCATGATGCCGCTGCTGGAATTTCCAATGAGCATGTCAACGTTCTGGAGTAGACTCCAAAAAGCAATCGCACCGAGGCTGACGAAGACATGCGCGTTCTCTCGCATTGCGGCGAACGCTCGAGCGCGTTCGATCAGGCGATGGCTGCCCGCATCCACGTTGGGGTAGCTGAACAGAATTTGCCCTTCCGCTCGATCGAGGGCCGCGAAGAGCGCATCTGCTTCCCCGGTGGTCTCACGCAGGATCGTCACCGGATGATAGGCAACGAGGATGGTTGGCTGATCGAGACTCACTCCAAGCCGTTCCTCGAGTTGGCTGCGGGTGAGCAGTTGGCTGCGCCGCAGATGATCGAGTGAAGGAGCGCCGGCGCGATGCACTCGCCATGCCTCTTCGCCCATGGCAACCACGCGCGCCCGGGCGTTGTGCGTTGAGGTGAAGTGAATGTGGCTCATCTTGGTGAGCGCATTTCTCACCGCATCGTCGATGGCGCCTTCACTGACTTCGCCTCCCTCGATGTGTGCAATGGGAATGCGCAGGGCCAGCGCCACGGACGCCGGCGCGAGCATCTCATAGCGATCGGCGATGAGCAAGAGCAGATCGGGCCGCATTTGTCCCAGCAGATCGGACAGCCCCAGTATGGCAAGGCCGATGGTCTTTGCCATGCCTGTGTCGGTATCGGAGCTGAGCAGGCACTCCACGTGTCCTGCAATGGGAATGCCGCCCTTTTCGATCTCCTGCACCGTTGAGCCGAAAGCGGGTGAGAGATGCGATCCCATTACGATCAGCTGGAGATCGACTTCAGGGTGCGCTGCTAAATCATGAAGCGGCCAATACAGATGGCTGTAATCGGCGCGGGAGCTGGTAACAACCGCAATCTTGCGTTTCATCTTTATTCAGATTCTAAAGTCTGATCCCTGCTGATCTTCTCTTCTATAATCAAGGGCGAGAATGTTACCCACAATTGACCGATGCTGCACACGTTTTCCGGCTGCTCCGGCATGCGCTCCGAAACAAACGGGTTCTGGAATTCACGGATTCAGCGGGCGAAGATCTCCGTTTCGGCCATGTGCGCTCAACTATCTGCGCGGCCTTCTGCTGCTGGCATTACCCATTACTGGAGTCCACACTTTCGCCCTGGCATTATCCGCTGACCGGCAACCGAATCGAGTGGAATCAGCCCGCCTGAATGACATCGGCGTTGCGCTCATGAACCAGCAGCTGACAGAGAAGGCAATCGCCAAATTCGAAGAAGCGCACGCAGCCGATCCATCAAGCGCCATTCCACTCATGAACAAGGGAATTGCGCTGGTTTACCTGCGCAAACTGCCCGAGGCCGAAGAGGCTCTCAAGCAGGCCGTGGCCATTGATCCCAACAGCGCGCGTGCCTGGTACAGCCTGGGAATTCTGCACCTCGACGCCAGTAATCCCAAACTTGCGATCGATGACTTGCAGCATGTGGTGAAAATCGACCCGAGCGATGCGGATACTCGCTACTTTCTGGGCACCTTTTATCTCAGCCTGAATGACTACGAGCATGCCAAAGCTGAATTCGAGGCCGCGCTCCAGTTAAATCCTGTGCACGCCTCTGCGAATTTTGGAATGGCGAGAACGCTGCAGCGGATGGGACGCACCGATGAAGCGCGCGAATATCTGAAGCGCTTTCAGCAGCTGACGCAAAACAAAATTTCCTCTCCGCTGAGCGCCGCCTACGGCGAACAGGGCCGCTACGCGACAGTGCAGGATATGCTCGCCCCGGAATCTCCCGTTGAATCGATGATCCCGGTCAGTTTTGTGGCCCAAACAATTTCCAGCTCTGCTTCCAGTCCTGCGGGAACCGCCACTGAAAACTCCGGAAATCAACCGGGCGGAGGAGCCTGCATCCTCGGCATCGCGAGCGCGGGACATAAAGACTTGATCGTAATGGGCGACGGAGATCAGGCGATTCGCGCATACAGAAATCTCGGCAACGGTTCATTCGAGGAGATTCCCGCTGCGCAGACGGGACTCATCGCCAATGGCCACGGCATCGCCTGCACAGTAGGCGACTACGATAGCGATGGTTTACCGGATCTTGCCCTGGCGATGAGCGACCGCGTCATCCTCTTCCACAATCTCGGCAATGGCAAGTTCGCCGACACGACGAAGACTGTCGGCATTCAGCAGTTGAATCATCCGGCCGGATTGACGTTCATCGATTTCGATCACGATGGCGATCTCGACCTGTTTGTAACCGGAGCTGCAACCAATTCTTCCTCCGGGCCCAGCGTCCTGTGGCGCAATAACGGGAACTCCACCTTTACAGAATGGACAGGACCCACCGGCCTGGCAGGCGAAGGCAGCACCGTGGGCGCGACGCTCTCCGACATCAACAACGACCGCGCCGTCGATCTGGTAGTAACCGGTTCGGGAAGCGCGCCGACAATCTTTGAAAACGCCCGCGAAGGACACTTCAAGGTACTTCCGCTCTATAACGCTACAGATCTCGCTCCTACGCTCGGTGTCTCTGTCTTCGACTTCAACAAGGATGGGTGGATGGATGTTGCCGTTACCCATGCGGGCGCTCCCGGAATCAGCCTGTGGCGCAACGTCGATGGCAAGAGCTTCGAGCGTGTACCACTGCCGATCAAAGACGCAAAAGCCGCGTGGGGACTGACCCCCATCGATATCGACAACGATGGCTGGATCGACCTGGCAGTGATCGTGGAGACCGCAAATGGAGCGGAGCTTCGCGTTCTGCGCAATCGCGGTGCAGAAGGCTTTGAAGACGTCAGCAATGCCGTGGGCGCAAACAGGCTGAAGCTCCAGAATCCGCGCTCAGTGATTGCCGCCGATGTGGATGGCGACGGCGCGGCGGATTTGATCGTTACGCAGCTCAACCAACCGCCGCTTGTGCTGCGCAACGTCGGCGGGAATCGCAATCATTCGCTGCGCGTGGCCTTTACAGGCCTGGCCGACAACAAGACGGCGCTGGGCACGAAGGTCGAGGTTTTTGCGAACGGCAAATGGCAGAAATTTGAGATC
>DATAQX010000421.1:0-5741 GCA_036264455.1 Silvibacterium sp.
ACCAGCAATCCGCCGCCGCACAGCTTCAGAAAGTCGCGGCGGTCGAGCTGAAACCAGTGCACTCGATCCCGGATTTCATGCTGCGCAAGTTCGCGAGTAAGTTCATCGGCTGGCATGATTCCCGCCCCCCTTGCCCTGCAGTTGTGCTGCACGTCTGATGGCGGCCACGATGCGCGGATACGTTCCACAGCGGCAGACATTGCCGTCCATCCCCTCGATAATCTGCTGCTCTGTAGGATGAGGATGTTCGCGCAGCAGCGACGTGGCGGAAAGGATCATGCCCGACGTACAGTACCCGCACTGAAACGACTCTTCGTCTAAGAACGCCTGCTGGACCGGACTGAGCGAACCATGGCTTTCCAGCCCTTCGATGGTGGTGATCTTTGCCCCTGTGACGGAAGAGGCCATGGTCAGGCAGGATCGTGTCGCTGTTCCATCAATAAGCACCGTACAGGCCCCGCATTGTCCCTCGCCGCAACCGTACTTTGTGCCTGTCATATGTAGCCGGTTGCGCAATATGGAAAGCAGAGTCTCGTCGTCCAGCGCGCGAACACGCTGCTCTGCACCGTTGATATGAAGAAGGAAGTCCATCAAATACCTCCTGGGCAGGCGGAAGGCTATGAGACTAACAAATCAGAATACGCCGATCCGATGGAACGCCTGATTTCCACCGGTTGTCTTGCTGGCTTATTTTTCGTATTCGATTGCACTAACGGCTTGCCATCCGTTATTTTCCACTAAACACAGCCGTGGTCACGGTTCGTCGGGAATCTTTGTTCGCGCAATTGAAGAGGAGTAGCGCTTGGTCTGTCGGAAGTTTACTGGTCTCCTGCTCGTCCTGTCAGTTATGGTTCTATTTTTACCCATCGTCGCCCGGGCGCAATCGAAGGCGCCCGCGATCATCCCCGCGCCGCGCTCGTTCATCGCGACGAGCGGCACTTTGAGGGTGTCCGATGGAGTGGTCATATCTTTTCCGGTTGACGACCCAGACGCTGGATTTGCGGCAGAATTCCTCGCAGGAGTAGTGCAGCGTACCCGCGGAATCCGGCTCACACCGCGCACCGGGAGAGTCCAGGCTCCGAACAGTGCACTTATCGTGTTTCGCCGGAGACCGGCTACGAAGGTGGTGAAGAAAGACAGCTATGATTTGGAGATCTCGGACAAAGGCATCGAGATCGCAGCGGCAGATCGCGGGGGATTGCTGTACGGCGCGGTAACACTTTGGGGCTTACTGACGGCGGACGGCGCTCGCAACGGTGAGGCCGTATTGGATTGCGCAGAGATTCACGATGCTCCGGAATTGCCATGGCGGGGGATTATGCTCGACTCCGCTCGGCACATGCAGTCCATCGAGTTCATCCAGCAGTTGATCGACTGGATGGCTCTGCACAAGCTGAATATCCTCCATTGGCACCTGACAGACGACCAGGGATGGAGGCTGGAGATCAAGCAATATCCGAAGCTGACAGAGATCGGCGCCTGGCGTCAACTGCCATCCTTGGCTGGCAAAACCGATTCTGCAACGCGGGACACTTACCGATATGGTGGCTACTACTCTCAGGAACAAGTTCGCCGACTCGTGGCCTACGCCGCGCAGAGAAATATCACCATCGTGCCAGAGATCGAGATGCCCGGGCATGCCTCCGCGGCGCTGGCCGCATATCCGCAATTCGGATCGTCGGATGTGCATCTATCTGCGCCGGCGAGCGAATACGGTATCTTTCCGAATCTATACAACGTGAACGACGAGACTTTTGCCTTCCTTGAAAACATTCTGACGGAAGTAATGCAGCTCTTCCCAAGTACGTACATTCATGTCGGAGGGGATGAAGCGATTAAGGATCAGTGGAAAGCATCTCCACAAATTCAGGCGCAGATGAAGTCGCTCGGCATCACAAATGAGGACCAGCTGCAAAGCTACTTCATCAAACGCATCGACACCTTCCTCACCGCCCACGGACGCCGGACCCTGGGTTGGGATGAGATATTGCAGGGCGGCCTCGCCCCTAATGCAACCGTCATGTCGTGGCGAGGCATGCAGGGCGGCATTGCCGCTGCGAAACAGGGACACGACGCGGTTCTGACGCCGACGCGTCCTCTCTATTTCAACTACCGGCAGAGCGACGCTGCCGACGAGGCTCCGGGGCGATTCGCGCTCAATACGCTCTCCGATGTCTACCATTTCGGCACCGCCCCAACCGCCCTGACTGCGGAGGAGAGAAAGCATATCCTGGGCATTCAGGCCAACCTCTGGACCGAGTACGTGATCACTGAAGATCGCGTGCAATGGATGTTATTTCCGCGGGTGGCCGCACTTGCGGAGGCGGCGTGGCTCCCACCGGAGAAGAGAAACTGGAACGATTTTCTTGGGCGGCTTGTCGTCCAGAAAAAGCGCTACGAAGCTCTCGGTATTCACGATGCACCAAGCGCATTCCGCGTGAGAAGCACTGAGCATTTAAATCCCGGACAGAAACGGGTGACGGTAGAGCTGCATAATCAAACCGGCTTTGGTGAAATTCGATATACCGTCGATGGATCCGCTGTAACTGCATCGTCTCCGCTATACGATAAGCCGTTTGATCTATCTCTTCCGTCACGTCTGCGGGCAGCAGCCTTTTACGATGGTGACATTCCAGAAAGTGGAATCGATCGGGAGCTGGATGCGGTGAGTGTGCGTCGGCGATTCAGTCAGGACTTGAAACTCTGTGTAAACGATCCATCCATCCAGATGGAACCAGATCCACCCGTCCCGGGCAGGCCAGTGATGCTGGCAAATTACCAGGCCCCATGCTGGATCTACTCCGATGCCGAGCTGACAGGAATCAAAGGTATCTCGACAGAGGTTGACTCATTACCGTATGTATTCCACGATAGGCGTAACAAGCCGCCGTCGCCGCTGCAGAGTTCCACACTAAATGGCGATCTGCAAGTGCGTTTGGACACTTGCAACGGACCGATAATCGCGACACTGCCGCTGCAATCCGCCGTCGGCCATCGTAACGTCACATGGCTGCATGCAGCACTACCGTCCCTGCATGGAACGCACGATCTCTGCTTGAAGTTTGCAACCTCACAAATCGATCCGTTGTGGGTGATTAATCTGGTCCAACTAGAGCCGGCGGAGACGCAATAAATTCCGATCTCATTTGTTATTCCATTGGCGTCGCACCGCTCCGGGGTGCGCCTACGAGCCGTCTCGTGTATTCAGCGAGTGTAGATTCAGATCTTCTTTCCAGTAGAGAGGCTGAATCTCTATCCAGGAAGATGCTTACATTCGAATGCCTCTGCAGAATTGACGCAGGGACGGATGGA
Organism: Silvibacterium sp.; assembly: GCA_036264455.1. GTDB lineage: Bacteria > Acidobacteriota > Terriglobia > Terriglobales > Acidobacteriaceae > Silvibacterium. Next base: position 3,313 of record DATAQX010000421.1, read on the forward strand.
ACGATGGGACCTTCAATGCTTTCTTTGACAGCCCTGCTCTTCCGCTTATCCGGAACCACCGCAATGATTTCTTTGGATTTGAGAATTTGCCGAACAGACATTGAAATCGCCTGGTGAGGAACCTCATCCAGGGTTGCGAACCAGCCCTCATTGACCTGCTGGCGGCGACAGCGGGTGTCCAGGTTTACGACGATATAAGGGGCTTCGACCTGGAAGTCGGCTGGCGGGTCATTGAACGCCAAATGGCCATTCTCACCTATGCCGACGAACGCAATATCCACCACACGCGAACTGATTTCCATGTTGGCTTCGGCTATTACCTCGCGAGGATCTCGTGCTCCATCCAGCAGGTGATAGTTGCTGACGCCGGTGGGGTAAATAAGCCTGTCGCGGATGTACCGGGCAAAACTGGCCGGATGTTCGATGCCTAAACCGGTGTATTCATCAAGATGAAAAACTTCCACGCGCGACCAGTCTATGGACCGATCCTGCGTGAGGTTCTCAAGGAAGGCAATTTGGGATGTACCAGTGGCTGCCACAAGCACAACGGTCCTTTGTGCAGCGAGCCTAGATCTGATGGCAGAAACCGCGAGAGCTGCGGCTCCCTGAGCCATTTCAAATGGATTAGAGAATACCTCGATGTGCATCTTGAGCCTCCAGTCGACACCGGGAACCATTGAAAGACTACATGCGTGAAGGGAAAGCGCCTCCAGCCATCACTTGGCCGGCGACGTCGGGGACTTCATGCTTCGACATTCTATTTGCTCTGGCGCGGATTCTTGGCCGGGGACAGGTTCGAATCTGGAACATGGGAACAGAGTGCCTACCATTTTTTCAGGCACCTACCGGCAAACCAAAATTATTGGGCTCTTCTTAGCGATATCGTCTGCTATTCCGCAGGGTCGTAGTTCAGGTTTTGGCCAAGCCATCGCTCAACCTCTGCCAAGCTCATCCCCTTGCGTTGGTGATAGTCGGCGACTTGATCGCGGTCGATTTTACCAAGGCTGAAATATCGCGATTCCGGATGGGCAAAGTAGAGCCCACTTACGCTCGAGCCGGGCCACATCGCGAACGATTCGGTGATCTGCATTCCGGTATTCGCCTGCACATCGAGCAAACGCCAGAGCGTTCCCTTTTCTGTGTGATCCGGACACGCCGGGTAACCCGCTGCCGGCCTGATCCCCCGATACTTCTCCTGAATGAGGTCCTCGGGACTCAGTCCTTCCTCTAAACCGTAGCCCCAATCATCCCGTACTTGCTTGTGCAGGCATTCGGCAAAAGCTTCGGCCAGGCGATCGGCGATGGCCTCCGCCATGATCGCGTTGTAGTCGTCATTCTCCGCCCTGAACCGGTCGCACAGCTCCTTCAGGCCAATCCCGCTGGTTACTGCAAAACCACCGATGTAATCGGCCAGTCCTGTTTCCTTCGGCGCGATAAAGTCGGCAAGCGAGCGGCAGGGCTCGTTGCCTTCTCTGTTTGCTTGTTGGCGGAGGAAGTGAAATCGCTCGAGGACTTTTCCGCGTGTGCCGTCCCTGTACAGTTCGATATCGTCGCCCACGGCGTTGGCGGGAAAGAAGCCGTAGACGCCGCGCGCTGTGATCTGGTTCTTCTCAATGATGCAATCCAGAAGTGCATTGGCTTCGGTGAAAATCTTTCGTGACTCTGCACCTTGCCGCTCGTCGTCGAGAATGCGCGGATAGATGCCTTTGAGCCCCCAGGTATGGAAGAACGGCGACCAGTCAATGAATTCGCGCAGCGTGGTCAGGGGAAAGTTGTCCAGCACACGCACACCGGTGAATGCGGGTATGGCCAGGTCTTCGGCACGCCACTCGATCGGAGTCCGCCTTGCGCGAGCGGTCTCAAGAGGCACAACGCTCTGGCGCTTGGCGGAGTGGGACTTGCGGACCGCCTCATATTCGGCGCGATGCTTCGCCACGAACTCCGCTTTACCTTCATCACTCAGAAGGCTGGTAGTCACAGGCACTGCGCGGCTGGCATCCAGTACGTGGACCACCGGTTCGCTATAATGTGGCGCGATCTTGACGGCCGTGTGCGCCCGGCTCGTGGTTGCCCCGCCGATGAGCAGGGGCAACTTGAAACCCTGACGCTCCATCTCGCGGGCCACATGCACCATCTCGTCGAGAGAGGGTGTGATCAGGCCGCTGAGACCGATCATGTCTGCCTTCTCAGCCTTGGCGCGTTCGAGGATCTTTTCGCATGAGACCATGACGCCCATATCGATGACCTCGTAGTTGTTGCAGGCGAGGACGACGCCGACAATGTTCTTGCCGATGTCGTGAACGTCACCTTTCACGGTTGCGAGCACGATCTTTCCCTGCGCCTTGACCAGCCGGCCTGACGCCTCCATCGCCGCCTTCTCGGCCTCCATGAACGGCGTCAGATGTGCGACGGCCTTCTTCATCACCCGG